>NZ_JBHXKE010000302.1:0-9685 GCF_042722765.1 Kitasatospora sp. NPDC058406 | reverse complement strand
ATGTCGCAATCCACACCGAGCCAGAAGGCCCTCACTCATTTCAAGATCACCACGCCGTGAGCCCTGTCACCAACCTCCGTGGTCAGTACACCTAGCCCCCGAGGAACGACCATGTCCGAGGACCTGCCCGCCCCGGCCCGCGCCCCGCGCCCCGGTCCCCGCACGGGTGACGCCACCGGTGCCGGCGCCGGAGCGGGGCACCTCGCACCTCGCCTGCTGGCCGGACGCCTCGCGGTCGGCTTCACCGCCACGCTGAAACGGCCCCGGGCGCACCTGAAGGGCGAGATCGACATGGACCTCGCCGGGAGCCTGTACCGCGTCCTCAGCCAGGCACTCGCCCACAGCGGTACCGGTCTGGACATCGACATGTCCGGTGTCGAGTTCTGCGACAGCTCCGGCCTCAACACCCTGATCCGGCTGCGGCTGGAGGCGCGGGCCGACGACCGCACCGTGACGATCACCGCCGCCAGCCCCCAGGTCCGACGCCTGCTGACCATCACCGAGACCGCCGCCCTGTTCACCCCGCCCCCGGCAGCGCACCACGACGAGACACCTGAACCATGACCGTCACCAGCACACCCGCGACCTCTGCCGCCCTGGCCGTCACCGGTCCCGCCCACCCCGCCCGCCACCGGGCCGGTGCGCCATGAACACCTGCCCCCGCTACGCCATCGCCCTGCCCGGCACCCCGGGCGGCCACGCCGCACCCCGCACGGTGATCGTGCACCGCACCGGCCGGCTCGGCCCGGCGCACGAACCCGTGTACGAGGACGCCACCGGCCGCTACCGCTTCCAGATCACCGGGACCGTCGCGGAAGTCCTCACGTTGCCGGCCGAGTACGGTCCGACACACCCGTGCCTCGAAGCCGTGCCGATGCCCTGACTCGGCCACGGTCGCGGCCCGGCTACGACGGAGCCCCCGCCCGCGGCGGAAAGGGAGGCGCCCCTGTCCCCGTCCACCCCGCCGGCCCTGCCACGTTCTCGGTGCGCGTTCTGACCGTCGGCCCGGGGCGCCTCACCGGTGTGCGCAGCACGCGGTGGCAGTGAAGCCGTCCGTCTCCGATCCGGGCCGCTCGAATGGATGGTGCCTGTTGCCGGTCCGTCCGGTACGGGGCCGAATTGGTAGGGACTGGCATACCTGCAAGTGGTCGGGGCAGGCGCTGGTTCGACCATGAAGCGATTCGAAGGCGGGTGTGCAGCGATGAGCAAGGTGCAGGAGCAGATCGACGTGGACGTGCCGGTCAGCACCGCGTACAACCAGTGGACGCAGTTCGAGCAGTTCCCGCAGTTCATGGAGGGCGTCGAGGAGATCACCCAGATCGACGACCGCCACAACCACTGGAAGACCAAGATCGCCGGGGTGTCCCGCGAGTTCGACACCGAGATCGTCGACCAGGTCGCCGACGATCACGTCGCCTGGCGCACCACCAGCGGCGACATCAGGCAGACCGGCATGGTTCGCTTCGAGCCGATCGACGCGACGCACACCAGGGTCCTGATGGAGATGGACTTCCAGCCCGGTGGCATGGCCGAGAAGGCCGCCGACATGACCGGCATGCTCGACCGGCAGGTGAAGGGCGACCTCAAGCGGTTCAAGCACTTCATCGAGAAGCGCGGTACCGCCTCCGGCGGCTACCGCGACACCCTCTGACCCATTCACCACAAGCGCCCCCGCCGCCCCGCGGCGAGGGCGCCTGTGCCGCTGCGAGCGAAGGAGTTCCGGATGGACGGGATCGTGCTGCTGAAGGACGACCACAAGACGGTGGAGAAGCTGTTCAAGGAGTTCGAGAAGGCGGGCGCAGACGCGCACAAACACAAGCGGGAGATCGCCGACAAGGTGATCGAGGAGCTGACGGTCCACACCTGGATCGAGGAGAAGATCTTCTACCCGGCCGCTCGGGAGGCCGCCCCGGACACCAAGGACCACGTGCTGGAGAGCGTGGAGGAGCACCACGTGGTGCTGTGGATGCTCTCCGAGCTCGCCGGCCTCGATCCGGCGGACGAGCGGTTCGACGCCAAGATGAGCGTGCTGATGGAGAACGTGCGCCATCACGTCGAGGAGGAGGAGAAGGAATGGTTCCCCGAGGTCCGCAAGGCCATGGGCCGCAACCGCCTCACCGAACTCGGGGAGCGGATGGAAGCCGCAAAGCCCGACGCACCTCGTGACCCCCTGAAGGTCCCCAGCGCCCGCGAGTAGCGCCGACTCGCGCTCGGCAGCCGGCCGGCGGCGGGCCGCCGCCGTAGCATCGCAGCGTGCCCGTCTCACGGCGCGCAGGACCTCACCACCGCGCCGCCCGGCGGCCCCGTCCGCCACCACCCGGGACGGGTGGACACTCACCGGAACAGGCCCCCGACCAGCCCGGCGGAACAGGAGAAGACGATGAGCGCCAGCCCTGAACTCGAACCCGTGCTGCGCGGTATCGCCGAAGCCGTCCACGACCGCGACGACCACGTCCTGCGCCGTCTCCTGGCCCGCCTCGCCGAACAGGCCACGATCGACGACCTCTACGCCCTGCGCGACGCCCTGCCCCGGCTGCGCCGCTCCACGGCCGACACCGCCCACTGATCCCACCCCCCGGCGCCGCAGCAGCCGAGACGGCTCAGAGGACGAAACAGGACGGCACTCGGGACCGGGGGCCCTCATCGCGGCGAGTGTGGCGAGCAGCCGCGCCGTGAGGTTCTCGCCATTGGCGGGACGGTGGTTCGCGTGCTCGGGCAGGGGCTCCGGCGCGACGATCCAGCTGACCTGTGGCAGCGTGCCCCGCGCGACCTCGTCGCCGAAGGCCGACACGAGGTCCGCGGCGGTGGCGATCCCCTTGTCGTGGAGGGGCCGGCCGGGGGCGGACTGCTTGAAGGTGGCGAACGAGGCGAGCGCGTTGTCGTTGACGTCGTCGGCCTCCTGGTAGACCTTCCAGCTGACGCCGGCCGACTCCAGGCGTTCGGTACAGGTGGTCCGGCCGAACCCGCAACAGCGCCGGGGTTTCGAGGTACGCCGCCGGTGCGCACAGTGTGCGGGCTGTCCGGTGCGCCCGGCAACGGTCGAATTCGGGTCCGTGCTGCGCCCTGCCCGAGCGGTCGGCCAGGGGGTTGTGGGGACGTGGAGGCTGGTTGCGTCGGCGGCCCGGGTGCACGACGTCGGCGGAGATCCGCGCGGTGACGATGCGTTGTCGGCAGATGCGGGGACTGGGGCAGCCCATAACGATCGTGTCACGAGGCGGGGGCTCGATGCCGGTTTCCCACTCCTTCGACCGAACAGTTCAGCGGTTCGCGAGAGTGCAGGAACCGAGCCCCGTCGGCGCGGTGTCCGCTCCGTCGACCACCAGATCTCCGAGGACTCTCATGACGACGTCCGTCACGGCCGCTCCCCTGGCCGACTCCGTGGCCGACGACTTCCCCGTCCGGGACGTCACCCTTCGGGACCTCACCCTTCGGGATGCGGCCCGACTCACGGGGAGCGCAGGCCGGTTCGAACCTCCGGGAGTGACCACGGGCATGGTCGACGTCGAAGACTCCACCTCCTACGGCCGCGCCGCCGGCACACCACGGCCGTCGGCGGATCCTCGGGGAGACCTACGGCCGAACCGGCCCACGTCCGCCCGGGTGGCGAGCCTGATGCTCGCGGGCAAGGACCACCTCGCCGCAGACCGGACGCTGCTGGACCGTCTGCGGGCCGAGGACGCGACCTGCGTGGACGCGGTCCGGCGCGGCCGGGAGTTCCTTCACCACGCCGTCGGGCTCCTGGCCGAACGCGGCCTGGAGCAGTTCCTGGACCTGGGGTGCGGACTGACGACCGGTGCGACCGGCACCGCGCTCGCCCCGATCCACACCTCCGTCCTGACCGCCCGGCCGGGCGCACGGGTCGCGTACGTGGACCGCGACCCGGTCGTGCTGGCCCACGCCCGGGCGTTGCTCGACGTGCCGGCACCCGCCCGGGTCCGACACGTGCACGCCGACATCGCCGCGTCCTCGCTCATCGCGACGGTGCGGGAGCAAGCGGGCCTGGAATGGCATCGCCCGGTGGCAGCCGTCCTCGGTGACGTCCTGCACGAGCTGAGCGATCCGCAGGCCCGGTCCCTGCTCGCGGCGCTGCGCCGGGAACTGCCCGCCGGCAGCGTGCTCGTACTCAGCCACCGGGCGGCGGACGCCGGCGTACCGGCCCGCGCCGTGCGGGTGGCCGCCTGCTGGGCGCAGGCCGGTCTGCCGTGGCATCCGCGTACCCCGGACGCCGTCGATGCTCTTCTGGACGGCTGGGAGCGGCAGGACTTCGGGGCCGGGCCTGCGGCGGGCGGGGTCGTGGCGGGGGTGTACGTGACGGTGGAGGTCGGCTGCGGCGGCGGGTGGTGACCGGGCAGGCGAGCGCCACGCCACCGATCCGCCCGAGACCACGTCCTGAGCGGCCGTGCCGCCGTACCGCGAGCACGGTTCGGCGGTACGGCCGTTCTGAGCGCCCACGGGGCCGGGGTTGACGAAACGACAACTGGTCCGGGCCCTCCACGTGATGTCACCTTCCGTTCACGGAACAGAACTGAGCGTGTAACGGGTCCGGGACACCGTTCCGGGTATGCGAGTCATAGTCGTCGGCGCAGGCGTTCTGGGAACCATGCACGCCTGGCACGCGATCAAGCGCGGTCATCGGGTGGTCCACATCGAGCGCGAGGCCGAGGCCCGGGGCGCCTCGGTCCGCAGCTTCGGCCTGGTTCGGGTCGGCGGCAGGGCCGAGGGCGAGGAGCTGGCGGTCGCCCAGCGGGCGAGACAGCTCTGGGCGGAGATCGGCGCAAGGGTCCCGGAACTGGGTTTCCGGGCGAACGGTTCACTCACCCTGGTGCGGACCGAGGCGGAGCTGGCGGTCGCCGAGGACGCGGCCTGGGGCGCCGGGGCCGCGGCCCGCGGGTTCACCCTGCTGGATCCCGCCGGGGCGCGGGCTTTGAACCCGGCCCTGCGCGGGGAGTTCCTCGCGGCCCTGCACTGCGCGCGGGACGGCGCGGTGGAACCGCGCACCGCCCAGCTCGCGCTTCGCGCGGTCCTGCGGGCCAGCGGCCGGTACAGCTTCCTGCCGGGACGGGAGGTGCGCGAGGTCGTCGGCGCGCACGCGGTGCGCGACGATCACAGCGAGGTGCACTACGGCGACGCGGTCGTCCTGTGCACCGGAGCCCACCTCGGCGGCCTGGTGCGCGAACTCGTCCCCGACCTGCCGGTCCGCCGGGTCAGGTTGCAGATGATGCAGACGGACCCGCTGGGGGAGCAGCTCACCACCTCGGTCGCGGACGGGGACAGCTTCCGCCACTGCCCGGGCTACGGCGGCCCGGCGCTGGACGCCCTCGACCTCGGGCAGCCCCAGCACCCGACCGCCGCCCGGCACCGGATGCACCTGCTGATGGTCCAGCGACGCGACGGCGGGCTGACCATCGGTGACACGCACGCCTACGACCAGCCGTTCGACTTCGACGTCGTCGAGGACTCCTACGCCTACCTCACCGGCCTCGTCGAGTCCGTCCTGGGCCGCGCACTGCCCCTGATCCGGCGGCGCTGGGCAGGCGTGTACGCGCAGTGCGCGGACGCCGCCCGGGTCGTCCACCGCCAGCAGGTGCGCGACGGCGTCTGGCTGGTCACCGGACCCGGCGGCCGCGGCATGACCTGCTCACCGGCCATCGCCGAGACCACCGCCGACCTGCTCGGCCTCTGACGCCGGCCGGACCGCCCCGCTCACCGGTCCCGCCCGTCGCTTCCGCCCGTCGCTCCGGCTTATCGCTCCCGCCCGTCGCTCCGGCTTATCGCTCCCGCCCGTCGTTCCGGCTTATCGCTCCCGCCCATCGCTCTGGCAAGGCGGACCCGAGGGTGGGCGGAGCTGTCATGCCCCGCTCACCCCGGCCCCTGTGTTCGGTCGTCCTGGACACGGCCGGGGGCGTCAAGGTTGGCGGCGCGCTGGCGAGGTCGGCCTCGGTGAGACGGGAGAGCTGGTTGCCGCCGGCGCTCCCGTGGCCCCCGGTCGTCACTCTCGCCCGCCCCGGCCTGCCTCCCTGGTGATGAGGGACACGAAGCGATACGGGTCCTGGCTCGACAGCCTCGGTTACACTCCGCACACCATCCAGACCCGGCGTCGGCACGGGGGCCGCGGGACAGTCCCGCAAGCCTGCCTGTGCCGGTACCCCACCCCCAGACGACAAGGACCCATTTGTGGCAACCGACTACGACGCTCCGCGCAAGAGCGACGACGACGGCTCGACCGACAGCATCGAGGAGCTGAAGGCCCACCGTAGCGACAAGTCGGCCTCCACCATCGACGCCGTCGACGTGCTCGAGTCTGCCGAAGGCTTGGAACTCCCCGGCGCCGACCTGTCGGGCGAGGAACTCACCGTCGCCGTGCAACCGGTCCTGAACGACGAATTCACCTGCATCAACTGCTTCCTCGTCCACCACCGCAGCAGACTCGCACGCCTCAAGAACGGCAAGCCGATCTGCCGCGACTGCGACTGACAGATAGGCCGGTGAGGGCCCAGCGGCGTCCGGCTGGGGCACGCCGCGGTGCACTGGCCGGGGCCGCGGCGTCGCGCCATTCACCACACTCCTGCCAGTCATCGTGCGCGACGGCGGCTTCGGAGGTCCGGTCAAGCCCCACCTGACGATCGCCGTCGACCAGGATCAGCGCTCCCGGCGCGCCGCCGACGCCGAGTTCGACGGCCGGGCCAGGAACGGAGAGGTGAACGGTCGCGGCCCGGCCGGGGCGATCCGAGCAGTGCAGGCGGCGGCGCCAGGTGACTGGCACGGGGTCCAGCAGATCGTCAGTCCGGTCGGGGCTGGAGCCGCATTCGCTCTCCAGGCCGGCCGTGCGGGTGTCGGTCAGGCTGCGGTGCTCCGGCGGCTCGGCAACGCCGCACTGGTCAGGGGTCGCGTTATCGGCCGGGGCCGTCGCCGGCCTGCCGGGCGACTTCCGGGAGCGCGAAGTGCGGATTCTCGATGATCCCGATGACTGATCCGCTCGGATCGGTCACCGATGCGGCGCGGATGGATCCGCCGACGTCGCGCACCCCTTCCTTGACGGTTGCTCCCGCGGTGACGAGTTGCTGCAGGGCCGCGTCGGCGTCGGCGACGCCCCAGTAGGTCACGGGGCCGTCGGCGAGGTCGGCACGCGGGCTCAGAGCCAGCTCGTAGCCGCCGACGTTGTAGCCGACGTAGAACGGCTCGTCGAAGTAGGGCTCCATACCGAGGACCGAGGTCCACCACGCCTTGCCGGCGGCGAGGTCGGGCGCCGGATACACCACCACTCGTAGACCCAGGAACATGGGCAACCAGCCTCTCAACATGCGAACAATGGTTTGATCAGGGTAGTCGTCGTCCTACTCCCGTCGGGTCGGCGCCGTCCTGCTGCCACGCGGCCCCGGCCGCGAATGGGTCGCATGGGCGGGTGGGGAGCCATCTCGCTCACCGTGGCGCCGGACGGCATGGCTCTGCCCTGTCCGGCCGCCCACAGCCTGCCGGGACTCGACCCGCCGAACACAGGGGACCACTCCCTGGAGTGGATCTGGGAGCACTCGAAGGCCTTCAACGCCTACCGGGGGCACCGCCTGGATGAAAGAGCCGTGCCGCAGTTGCCCGCAGCGGGACTTCGGCGGCTGCCGCTGTCAGGCGTTCGCCCTTACCGGCGACGCCCGGCGGGACGACCCACTCGGCCCCTACTCCTCCACGAGGCGGTCCTCAAGGCGATGTCGAGGTCGGTGTTGTTGGCTGCACCGGCAGCCCCGAACGGCACCGGCAGCGCCCGGTTCCCCCCGCAGACGCGGGTACCGGCACGGCATCGCCGGTCTGGTTTTGCGAACAGGACGTCGGTCCGGCGTCTGGCCAGGCAGAGGAGTGCCCGGATGTGCCGTTTGCCCTGGCCGATCTTCTTGTCGTGGTAGGCGCGCGAGGGTCTCTGTCCTCCGGGGGACTCCCTCGGGTCGGGCTGTCAGGGCAAATGTCGCAGTACGTCGGCGAGTGTCTCCACTCCTTCGCTGATGCCGGGGCGAGGAGCTTCGAGGCGCTGCCGGCGTAGAAGACGTTTTCGGTGAGTACGGATCGCAGCGCGGGTACCGGGGTCCGGTCGTAGCGGTGCTCGGCGTCGTAGTCGTCCTCGATGATCAGTCCGCCCTCTTCTCGGGCCCAGTGCATCAGTTCGCTGCGTCGGTTGCCGCGCAGGACCACGCCGGTGGGGAACTGGTGCGCGGGCGTCAGGAGGACGGCCGCTTCGCCCGTGGCACGCAGTTCATCGACGCGCACGCCTTCGGAGTCGACTGCGACGGGCGGGGTGTCCAACTGGCAGTGGTGCAGGTGCTGGCGGGCCCCGAGGGAGCCGGGGTCCTCCACGGCCACGGCGGAGATGCCGTCGTCGTGCAGCACCTGCCCGACCAGGGTGAGCGTCTGGGCGGTCCCGGCGACGATGAGGACGTCGCCGGGGTCCGCCCGGATGCCGCGGGTGCGGGCGATCCAGTTCGCGACGGCCAGGCGGAGAACCGTTGTGCCGCGTGGGTCTCCGTATCCGAGGCCGGAGGTCGCGAGGCGATCGAGGGCGCGGCGTTCGGCGCGCAGCCATGCCGCTCGTGGGAACGCGGCGAGGTCGGGGAGCCCTGGGGAGAGGTCGATCCGGGCCCGGGCCGTGCGCATCGTGTCGAAGATGTCCGCGCCGGGCGTGGTGGCGAACACGGAACGTGGTGGCGGTGGGCCGGCAGGTGCGGGGGCTTGGCTGCTGTCGGCGGGGCGGTGGGGGCGCCGACGACGATGGTTCCGTTGCGCCCCCGTCCGGCGAGGTGCCCGTCCTCGATCAGGCGTTGGTAGGCCTCGGTGACCACGCCGCGTGAGACGCCCAGTTCGTCGGCCAGGACCCGAGTGGCCGGCAGTCTGCTGCCCACCGGCAGGCGCTTGTCCGCCAGCGCGAGCCGGATCTGCCGGGCCAGCCAGTCGGCCTTCCTGCGCCGGGGCGCCTCGTCGACCGTCAGATGCAGGAAGTCGGCCCCAGCAGCTTTGGACCGGCTGGGGGTGACCTCATTGGATCTGTTCATCGGGCCATAGTGGCAGCAGGGTGGGCCATGAACACGGCGACGACACCTTCCGCCCCTGCCCCTGTTGGTCACCTCCCTCACCACTGCGGCGGGACCAAGGGATCACAGACCTGCGTCGGGCCGGCCGCGGCGGAACCTTCCACCACACGTTCTTCAAAACCATTGCCGTGACCTCACCTGTCCGCTGCTGCGTCCCCTCGGGGCACCTGAAGCATCCCGCCGAACCAAACCCAACGAGGAGCCGTCATGGCCGGACTCGCCGCTCTCGCCCTGTGGATCGTCCTCGTAGCCTGGGCACTGGAGCGCAACCACCGGCGCCGAGCCGGCCCACGCCCCTCCCTGCACGGCAGGGCGGACATCCACGACCGGGACACCGAGCGTGTCCGGGCCGAACTCGGCGCCGCAGCCGACCGGGGCAACGGGGCCGGCCGCTCCCCGTGTCCGCGCGGCAGCGTCCCTGACCCGGCGGGGGAGGCGGAGGCGTGATGAGCGAGCCGGAGCGGGACCTACTGGTCGGTGCCGGTCCGGTCGGCGGGGCCGGTGTCACGGCTACCGGGGGCCGGTCGCGCGGGCGGTGTGGACGGTGACGGCGGTGAGGTAGAAGGCGTCCGGGCGGGTCAGGATGCCGGTGGGGGCCTCGGGGTCGAGCAGGG
>NZ_JBHXKE010000301.1:0-9727 GCF_042722765.1 Kitasatospora sp. NPDC058406 | reverse complement strand
CTCCGAGAGAACTCCCAGGCAATATTCAGGTAAACATTTAATTGACTTCAGGAATCATTTCCCGGTAACTTCGCGATTTCTTGCCGAGAAAGGTTCGTGGAAGATGACTGTCCTCACCCGGCTCGTCCTCCCGCACGCCGCACCCCGCTCCGGCGAACCGTCACCCGGGGGCGACGAGGACGCCGCCTTCGGGCTGCTGCGCGCCCGCTGGACCGCCCGGGGCCTCGAACTCACCGGCTACGCCCGCCCGGACGACCGGGACACCGCCCGCCCCGGCTCGGCCTGGACCTGGCTCACCCTGCGTCGCGACGACCACGAACCGCCCCTCCACCTCCCCACCCGGCCGCGCCGCATTCCCGAGATCACCGACGACGCCGCCCACCCCGACCACAACAACGACTGGGCCGGCTTCACCGCCCTGGTCGAACCCCGCCGGCTCCGCCCCGGCGACGACTGGCTGCTCGGCGACTGGACCGTCGAGGCCACCCTCTTCACCCGTCCCCGCCCCACCCGGCTGCGCCGGCAGTACGGCGCCCTCGGCGCCCACTGGTGCGGCTCCGGCGAGTACCCGCCGGCCCGCTGGGTCGACCACGACGTCCGCCTCCAGCCGCACTTCGCCGACGGCCGGCTGAGCCTGCGGCTGGAACGCCCCGGCGCCCGCCTCACCGGTGCCGACCCGGCGGCGGACGGGCTGCGGCTGCGCGGCGCCACCACCGCCCCCTGCCCGGCCGGCACCGTGCTGCGACTGCGCCACCGCGAGAGCGGCGCCGTCCTGATCCACCCGGTCACCACCTCCGGGCGGTCCCTCGCCGTCCACCTGCCGTACCGGCCGTTCACCGCCGACGGGCGCGGCGGCCAGGAGCCGGAGCACTGGGAACCGGAGCTGCTCCGCCCCGACGGCTCCGCCGGACCACTCGTCCTCGACGAGCGCCACGGCCCGGTCGCCGGCCAGCACCGGCTGCCCGGCACCGACGACCGGGCGCTCTACCTCAAGCACCTCGCCGACGGCCGGCTCCAGCTCTGCGTCCAGCCCGCCGCCGGCTACGTCGAACGGCTCGCCGTCCGGAGCGGCGGCTTCGAGCTCACCGGCCACTGCCCCGCCCCCGGACCGCTGGAACTGGTGCTGCGGCACAGCGGCACCGGCAGCGAGATCCGCCGGCCGGTCGACCTCGGCCCCGACCACCGGTTCCTGGTCCGGCTGCCCGCCACCCGCACCGGCTCCGACGGCACCGAACTGCCGCTGCGCAAGGGGCTCTGGGAGGCTGCCCTCCACCCGGTCGGACGGCCCGGCCCCGCGCGCCCGCTGATCGCCGCCCCCGCCGTCCTGGCCGCCCTGCCGGCCGCCGCCCGGGCCGGCGGCAAGCGCGTCCTGCTCCAGCGGCGCTGGCACGACACCCTGCTGCTGGACTCCACGCCCGTCCTCACCGCCACCGAGCGCAGCGCCTGGACCCAGGCCCGCCAGCGCTCCGCCGGCTACCCCGCCGCCCGCCGCGAGCCGCTGCGCGAGACCGTGCTGTACGACGTCTTCGGCGGGCGCGGCTACGCCGACTCGCCACGTGCCGTGCACGCCGAACTCGTGCGCCGGGGAGCCCCGTTGGAACACCTCTGGGTGATCGACGACGGCCAGGCCGAGCTGCCGCCCGGGGTCCGGGCGGTGCGGGTCTGGAGCCCCGAGTGGTACCGGGCCCTGGCCACCAGCCGGTACCTGGTCGGCAACACGCACTTCCCGGACTTCCTGCGCCGCCGCCCCGGCCAGGTCGTCGTCCAGACCTGGCACGGCGCCCCGCTCAAGCGGATCGCCCACGACGTCGACAACCCCTGGCTCGCCGACCACGGCTACCTCGACGCGCTCGCCCGGGAGACCCCGCAGTGGAGCCTGCTGGTCTCACCCAGCGGCTTCGCCACCCCGCACCTGCGCCGGGCCTTCCGCTACCGCGGCGAGATCCTGGAGTCCGGCTACCCCCGCAACGACCTGCTGGCCCGGCCCGACACCGCACGGGCCGCCGCCGTCCGCCGCCGGCTCGGCGTCCCGGACGGCCGGCGGGTGGTGCTGTACGCGCCGACCTGGCGGGAGGACCAGCAGCGCCCGGACGGCGACGGCTTCCGGCTCGACCTGCGGCTCGACCTCGACCGGGCCCGGGAGGCGCTCGGCCGCGACCACGTCCTGCTGGTCCGCCAGCACGCGCACGTCCGCGAGCCGCTGGCGGGCGACCGGGACGGCTTCGTGCGGGACTGCGGCGACTACCCGGACGTGCAGGACCTGCTGCTGATCGCCGACGTGCTGGTCACGGACTACTCGTCCGTCATGTTCGACTTCGCGGTCACCGGCCGCCCGATGCTCTTCTTCACCTACGACCTGGCGCACTACCGGGACACCCTGCGCGGCTTCACCTTCGACTTCGAGTCGCAGGCCCCCGGGCCGCTGCTCGACGACTCCGACCAGGTGGTCGCGGCGCTGCGCGGACTGGCCGACGACGGCGGGCTGCCCGCCGGGCACGCCGAGCGCCACCGGCGCTTCCGGGACGTCCACTGCGCGCTGGACGACGGCGGCGCCGCGGGCCGGGTGGTCGACCGGATGCTCGGACTCGGACGCGCTCAGCCGAAGTCGTAGGCCCGCCAGGGCCGCCAGACCTCGTCGTCGTCGAAGCGGGAGAGACTGAACCCCGGCACCGGGAACGCCGCCCGGAACGACCGCGCCTGCTCGTACGCCTGGTCCAGCACGTCGTCGGCGAGCCCGTGGGCCACCGTCACGTGGGGGTGGTACGGGAACGCCAGCTCCCGGGCCAGCGGGCCGGAGCGGATGTCCGCCTCCAGCAGCCGGCACTCCTGCTCGCCCTCCTCGACC
Organism: Kitasatospora sp. NPDC058406; assembly: GCF_042722765.1. Classification (NCBI taxonomy): domain Bacteria; kingdom Bacillati; phylum Actinomycetota; class Actinomycetes; order Kitasatosporales; family Streptomycetaceae; genus Kitasatospora; species Kitasatospora sp. NPDC058406. Next base: position 6,882 of record NZ_JBHXKE010000301.1, on the reverse strand, counting down.
CGGACGAAGACCACCGGGGAGACCGGGCGGAAGGAGCCGGAGCCGCGCAGCACCATCCGGAACGACCGGTGCGCGCCCGCCACCGCCGCCAGGTGCTCCTCGATCTTCGGCAGCGCCTCGGCCGGCACCTCCGTCGGCGGCAGCAGGGTGACGTGCGTGGGTATCGACCGGGCCAGCGGGTCGCCGTGCCCGGCCCGCGCGTCCTGGATCGCCGAGCCGTACGGATCCGGGACGCTCACGGACACGCCGATGGTGACGGTCCCGGGAAGACCGCCACCACCGGGCAGGCTCGTCAGCGGAGTCACCGCTTGGCGGCCGGAAGGAAGCCGATCCGGTCGTACACCGTCTCCAGCGTCCGCGACGCCACGTCACGGGCCTTCTCGGCGCCCAGCGCGAGAACGCGGTCCAGCTCGGCCGGGTCGTCCAGGAAGCCCCGGGTGCGCTGCTGGAACGGCGTCACCCAGTCGGCGAACAGCTCCGCCAGCTCGGTCTTCAGGGCGCCGTACATCTTGCCCTCGAAGTGCGCGACCAGCTGGTCGATCGACTGGCCGCTGAGCGCCGAGTGGATCCGCAGCAGGTTGGAGACGCCGGCCTTCTCCTCCTCGTCGTAGGAGACGACCGTGCCGGTGTCGGTGACGGCGCTCTTGAACTTCTTGGCGCTCGCCTTCGGCTCGTCGAGCAGGTTCACCAGGCCCTTGGCGGAGGAGGCGGACTTGCTCATCTTGGCGCCCGGGTCCTGGAGGTCCAGGATCTTGGCCGTCTCCTTGAGGATGTACGGCTTCGGCACGGTGAAGGTCGGGCTGTAGCGGGTGTTGAACCGCTCGGCGAGGTCGCGGGTGAGCTCCAGGTGCTGGCGCTGGTCCTCACCGACCGGGACGGCGTCCGCCTGGTAGAGCAGGATGTCGGCGATCTGCAGGACCGGGTAGGTGAAGAGGCCGACCGAGGTGCCGGCGGCGCCCTGCTTGGCCGACTTGTCCTTGAACTGGGTCATCCGGGAGGCCTCGCCGAAGCCGGTGAGGCAGTTCATCACCCAGCCGAGCTGCGCGTGCTCGGGCACGTGCGACTGGATGAACAGGGTGCAGCGCTCGGGGTCCAGCCCGGCGCCGAGGAGCTGGGCGGCGGAGACCCGGGTGTTCTCGCGCAGCGTCGCCGGATCCTGCTCGACCGTGATCGCGTGCAGGTCGACCACCATGTAGAAGGCGTCGTTGTCCTCCTGCAGGTCGACCCACTGGCGCACCGCGCCGAGGTAGTTGCCGAGGTGGAACGAGCCGGAGGTGGGCTGGATCCCGGAGAGAACCCGGGGACGGTCCTTGACCGGACCAGTGACCGCTGCGTTGACCATGCGGGCCATTGTTCCAGTTCCACCGACCGGTCAGGAAACCTCTGCCCCCGGCGGTTCCGTCAGTGTGACCGCACTCACCCCGACCCGGGCGATCCGCCGGCCCTCCACCTTGGCCACCGTCAGCAGCACCTCCTCCCCCGGGCCGGCCGGGATCCGGACCGCGTCGCCGTCGACGGGCAGCCGGCCCAGCGCGGCCACCAGGCAGCCGGCCACCGTCTCGTACGGGCCCTCGGGGAGCGTGACGCCGGTCTCCTCGGCGAAGTCGCCCAGGTTCAGCAGGCCGTCCAGTTCCATGCCGCCGCCGACCAGCCGGCGGGTGGTGGTCGGCTCCTGGCTGTCGTACTCGTCACGGATCTCGCCGATCACCTCCTCCACCAGGTCCTCCAGGGTGACGATGCCGGCGGTGCCGCCGTACTCGTCGACCACGATCGCCAGGTGGTGGCCCTCGCGACGCATCTCGCCCATCGCCGCCAGCACCCGCTTGGTGCCGGGCAGCAGCTTCACCGGGCGGGCCAGGTCACGGACCTTGGCGGCCCGTTCGCCGCGGGCGCCGTACAGGTCGCGGACGTGGACGAAGCCGGTCACCGCGTCGTAGCTGCCCTCGACCACGGGGTAGCGGGAGTGCGGGGAGGTGCCCGCCTGCTCGCGGACCTCGGCCAGCGGGCGCTCGGCGTCCAGGAAGGTCACCTCGGTGCGCGGGACCATCACCTCGCGCAGCTGGCGCTCGCCGGCGGCGAACACGTCCGCGATCAACGTCCTTTCGTCACTGCCGAGTTCGGTGTTGGCCGCGACCAGGCCACGGAGCTCCTCGGAGCTCATCGAGCCGCGCCCCGCGGTCGGATCGCCGCCGAACAGCCGGACCATCAGGTCGGTGGAGTGACCGAGCAGCCAGATCACCGGCCGCAGCACCACCGACATGACGTCCACCACGGGCGCGGCCAGCACCGCGATGGAGTCGGCCCGCTGGAGGCCGATCCGCTTCGGGGTGAGCTCGCCGAGCACCAGCGAGACGTAGCTGATCAGCAGGGTGAGGCCGACCAGCGCGGTGGCGTCGGCCACCCCCGCGGAGAGCCCCGCCCGGACGAAGAGCGGAGCCACCTTGCCGGCCAGCGTGTCGGCGCCGAACGCGGCCGAGAGGAAGCCCATGCAGGTGACACCGACCTGGACGGCGGCCAGGAAGCGGTTCGGGTCGGCCGCGAGGTGCGCGGCCCGGGCGGCCCGCCGGGTGCCCCGGGCCCCCAGCGTCCGGATCTGGCCCTCGCGCAGCGAGATCAGCGAGATCTCGGCGACGTTGAACAGGCCGCCCAGGGCGATGAAGACGAGGACGAGCGCGGCGTCCTCGATGGTTTCGTTCACAGCGGGTCAGTGTAGGACCGGGCGGCGCCGGGACGGCCGCGTCGCGCCGCCTCCCGGGCGGCGGCCGGAGGCGCGACGGCCGGACGCGCGACGGCCGGACGCGCGACGGCCCGCCGCCTCCGGTGCGGAGGGGCGGGCCGTCGCGAAGCACTGCGGGACGGACTCAGATGAGGCCGAGCTCCTGGACCGCGTCGCGCTCCTCGACCAGCTCCTGGACCGAGGCGTTGATCCGGCCACGGGAGAAGTCGGAGATCTCCAGGCCCTGGACGATCTCGAACGCGCCGTCCTTGGTGGTGACCGGGAAGGACGAGATCAGACCGGCCGGCACGCCGTAGGAGCCGTCGGAGACGACACCCATGGAGGTCCAGTCGCCCGCGGCGGTGCCGTTGACCCAGGTGTGGACGTGGTCGATGGCGGCGTTGGCGGCCGAGGCGGCCGAGGAGGCGCCGCGGGCCTCGATGATGGCCGCGCCGCGCTTGGCGACGGTCGGGATGAAGTCGTTCTCCAGCCAGGCCTGGTCGGCACCGACGGCCTCGAAGGCCGGCTTGCCGGCGATCTCGGCCTGGAAGATGTCCGGGTACTGGGTGGCGGAGTGGTTGCCCCAGATGGTGACGCGCTTGATGTCGGAGACCAGGGTGCCGGTCTTGGCCGACAGCTGGCCGACCGCCCGGTTGTGGTCCAGACGGGTCATCGCGGTGAAGCGCTCGGCCGGCACGTCCGGGGCGTTGCGCTGGGCGATCAGGGCGTTGGTGTTGGCCGGGTTGCCGACGACCAGGACCTTGATGTCGTCCGCGGCGTTGTCGTTGATGGCCTTGCCCTGCGGACCGAAGATGCCGCCGTTGGCCTGCAGCAGGTCGCCGCGCTCCATGCCGGCGGTGCGCGGACGGGCGCCGACCAGCAGCGCGACGTTGGCGCCGTCGAAGGCCTCGTTCGGGTTGTCCGTGATCTTGATGTCGCGCAGCAGCGGGAACGCGCAGTCCACGAGCTCCATGGCGGTGCCCTCGGCGGCCTTGAGGCCCTGCGGGATCTCCAGGAGGCGGAGGTTCACCGGTACGTCGGCACCGAGCAGGTGGCCCGAGGCGATGCGGAAGAGCAGCGCGTAGCCGATCTGGCCGGCGGCTCCGGTGATGGTGACATTGACGGGGGTGCGGGTCATTTCTACCTTCTCCAGCAAATCGCCAGGTGCCCCAGGCACGTTCGGCGCGCCGGAGCCGAGGACGGTCTCTCGACATCGAGAGAACCGGCGTCAGGGTATCGCAAAGGGAAGCGTACGCCGCGGTCGCGGTCCCGGCTGGTGGGTCACGGACGACGACGGCCCCCGCCCGACGGGTCGGGCGGGGGCCGCGACGCCGCCCTGCGGGCGGCTCGGCACGGTGGACGGCTCAGCGTCGTGGACGGCCGATCAGCTGGCCGATGTTGTCCAGCAGCGGCAGCTCCAGCCACGGGTTGGGCTGGGCCACCAGGGTCAGCAGCACGATCGACAGACCCAGGAAGGTCAGCACGATCACGTCGGTGAACCGGCTGCGGACCGCCAGCATGCCGACCTCGGGCAGCGCCAGCCGGAGCAGCGCGCCGAGCAGCACCCCGCCGCCGATGATCAGCAGCCCGTACTTGAAGCCGTCCTCGAAGTCCGCGAACCAGGTGACCGCGAGGCCGGCGCCGACCACCAGCAGGACCAGCGTTATCGGCCACTGCCGGACCGGCAGTGCGTGCTCACGGCCCAGCGCGGCCGCCGAGCCCTCGGGGGGCAGGGTGCCGGTGGTCTTGACCGGCCTGCGCCTGGTCCGCCGCGGTTCGCTCATCGTTCTCCGCCCTCGGGGTCAGCTGCCGGCGCGGCGCTCGGCCGCCACGACGATGTTGTTCAGCAGCATGGCGCGGGTCATCGGCCCCACACCGCCGGGGTTCGGGGAGATCCAGCCGGCCACCTCGGCCACGCCGGGGTGCACGTCGCCGACGATCTTGCCCTCGCTGCGGCTGACACCGACGTCCAGCACGGCCGCGCCGGGCTTGACGTCCTCCGGCTTGACCAGGTGCGGCACGCCCGCGGCGGCCACCACGATGTCGGCCTTCCGCAGGTGGTAGGCCAGGTCACGGGTGCCGGTGTGGCAGAGCGTGACGGTGGCGTTCTCGGAGCGGCGGGTCAGCAGCAGGCCGATCGAACGGCCGACGGTGACGCCGCGGCCGATCACGACCACCTCGGCACCGTCGATGGCCACGTCGTGGCGGCGCAGCAGCTCGACGATGCCGAGCGGGGTGCACGGCAGCGGGCCCTCGATGCCGAGCGCGAGCCGGCCGAGCGAGGTCGGGTGCAGGCCGTCCGCGTCCTTGTCCGGGTCCATCAGCTCCAGGACGGGGTTCTGGTCGAGGCCCTTGGGCAGCGGCAGCTGGACGATGTAGCCGGTGCAGGCCGGGTCGGCGTTGAGCTCGCGGACGACGTTCTCGACGTCCTCCTGGGTGGCCGTGGCGGGCAGCTCGCGCTGGATCGAGGCGATGCCGACCTCCGCGCAGTCGCGGTGCTTGCCGTTGACGTACCAGCGGCTGCCCGGGTCGTCGCCGACCAGGACGGTACCGAGGCCCGGCGTGACGCCCTTCGTCTTGAGGACCGCCACGCGGGCGGCGAGTTCGGACTTGATCGCGGCCGCGGTGGCCTTGCCATCGAGAATCTGCGCAGTCATGGCCCCATTCTCCCGGATCCCCGCAACCGTCCGCGCCACGGCCTCGTCGCCGTTCGGCCCACGGCTCACGAGCCGCCGGCGGCACCGCCCCGGGCACCGCCCCTGACATCGGTCCGGGCACCCGTCCGGGCACCCGTCCGGGCACCGGTCCGGTCCCGTCCGGTCCCGTCCGCGCCGTGGCCGCGGCACCGCCGGTCACTCGGACCCGGGCCGTCGGGGCCCCGGGGGCCCCTCGGCAGGCCCGCGGCGGGCCCGTCCCGCGCTCCCGCGGGCCCGGGACGGGCACGGAACGTGCGGGTCACATTGCGGTTCCGCCACAGTCCGGTCCGACGCGCGGGCGCGGCTGGACAGCGCACGGCCGCCCGGTTGACGATGAGCGGGCATTCCCCGCCGCATCCGGCCCGGTGACGGGCCGACGGACAGACCCGGCGGGGGCGTACCCGGGGGAAGAACAGAGTGAGCCGACCAGATCGCACCGCGCCGACGACGACCTACCGCCGACGCGGGCCGCAGCCCGCCGCAGGGCCGTCACGCCCCCTGTTCGCACCGTCCCCCCGGTCCTGAATCGGGGCGCACGCCGGGCTGTTCACGCCCCCGGTGTCAGTGCGCTCCGCTAGCGTCCCGTCCGACCGGCCACCCGATCCACCGGTCCGATCCGGGTCCTCCGTTGTCCCGTCCCCACCGTCCCCATCTGCCCGGAGGCATCGATGAGCTACCCGCCCGACCCGAACAACCCGTACAACCAGCCCCAGCAGCCGCAGCAGCCGCCGCAGGCCGGTTACGGCTACCCGCAGCAGGCCCCGCCGGCCGCCGGTTACGGCTACCCGCAGCAGCCGCCGCAGCAGCCGGCCTACGGCGTGCCGCAGCAGCAGGCGTACGCGTACGCGCCGGCGCCGGGCACCCTCCAGGCGAACAACGGCTACATCAGCATCGCCCAGCTGGGCACGGTGAAGCTCGCCACCATGGGCCAGCGGTTCCTCGCCCGCCTGATCGACGGCCTCGCGATCGGCGCGGTCATCGCGCTGGTGATGGCGCTCGGCCTGGCCAGCGCGCTGGGCATCGCCAAGGAGGCCGACGACTGCAGCACCTACCGCTACGGCAGCGCCTCGTACAACGACTGCCTCCAGCAGAACCAGGACGCCGCCGCCGGCTTCCTCGCCACCATGATGATCATGATCGGCGTGCTGTCGGTGTTCAACCTGCTGTACGAGTGGCTGATGGTCTCCTTCGCCGGCGCCACCCTGGGCAAGCTGGCCCTGGGCCTGCGCGTGGTCAAGGAGAACACCGGTCAGGTCCCCGGCCTGGGCGGCGGCTTCATCCGCTTCATCATCCCGATCGTCGGCGCCTTCCTCTGCTACATCGGCGCCGTACTGGTCTACCTGTCGCCGTTCTTCGACAACTCCGGGAAGCTGCAGGGCTGGCACGACCGTGCCGCCGGCACCCTGGTGATCAAGAAGTAACGCGCGCCCGCACCAGGCACGACGGAGCGGCCCGACCCCCTCACCGGAG
>NZ_JBHXKE010000300.1:0-9749 GCF_042722765.1 Kitasatospora sp. NPDC058406 | reverse complement strand
GCTTCCACCGGGCCCTTCCGTCGTCCGTGCCGCCGCCGTACCGCTTCTCCGCGGGACGGCGGCCGGAGGAGCGTCAGCCGGCCTTGTTCCAGGGCTGGCTCGCCATCAGCGCCTTGACGTTGGCGACGTAGCCCGGGTTGGGAATGACCAGGCTGCCCGTGGTCGCGCCGGTGGCCGGGTCGGTGACGGTGTTGTAGTGGACGTTGCCGGCGCCCGCGTTGTAGGCGGCGATGACCAGGTCCAGCAGCGGGGCCTTGCCGGTGGCCGCGTCGGGGGAGAGGTCGTACTTCCCGCCGAACGAGGAGTCGCCGTAGTAGGCGATCAGCCAGTCCAGCAGCTGGGTGCCGAGTTGCACGTTCCCGTTCAGTGTCTTCGGGTCCGAGGCGGTGCCGAACTTGCTGTTCATCCAGCTCACGGTGGCGGGCATGATCTGCATGGTGCCGATGCCGCCGTCGCAGGCGAGGATGCCGGACTGCCAACCGCTCTCCTGCCAGGCGATCGCCTTCACCAGGTTGACCGGGAGCGGCGGGAGCTTGTCGGTGCCGCCGTTGCTGAGGAACAGCGTCCGGGACGTGCCGGCGGCGGTGGTGAGTGCGGCGGCGACGGCTTCCTTGGGGTCGTCGGGCTGGGGCTTGGTCGGTGTGCAGCTGCTCTGCAGCGGCGGGACGTGCGGGGTCGCGGGCGCGGGCGGCGGCGGGGGCGCGACGGGACCCGGCTTCGCGGTGGGTGCCGGGGCGGCTGCGACGGCGGCGCCGGCCGGCGGCGCGACGGGCGCGGCGACGGGCGGTGCCTGCGGCGCGGGTGTGGTCTCGGCGGGCTTGGCGCTGCTGGGCTTGGCAGCGTTCGCCGCCGGGCCGGTGCTCGGCGACCGTGTGGCGGTCGGGCTCGGCTTCGCGGACTTGGACGCCGTGCCGTGCGGCGACGGGCCGGTGCTCGCGCTCGGCGTCGTCGGAGTGGACGCGGTCGCGGACGGCGAGGTGCTCGGCGAGACGCTCGGCGTGGGGGTCGGTGTCGCGGACGGCGAGGCGTCCGTGGTGGCCGCGGCCGGTGTCGCGGACGTCCCCGTGGCCCGTTCGTCGGCCTGCTTGGTGCCGCATCCCGTCAGGAGCGCGGTGGACACGGCTGCCGCCGAGACAGCCACCAGCGCTCGCCGTGACGCGTTTCCGCGCACGGCACCCACCCGTACCGCACCCCCCCGTACTGCACTAACCCGTACCGCACTCGCCCGTACTGCACTCACGTGCTTCCGTCCCCCCGTACATCACCGGCCGATCCGGTGAGAAGCCGACATCGTACGACGACCCGATCGTCCGATTGTCAGGTGGGGAGGCGGCGTTCGAGCCCTGCCGCCGCGCCCGGCTACTGCGGCAGCGCCCGCGCGAGTCCGGCGGTGAGCACCTCCGGCGCCTCCACCAGGGACGGTCCGTACCAGGTGAGGTGGCGACCGCTCACCAGGGCGACCGGAAGGCCGGGGAACGCCTCCGGGCCGTCGTCGGCGGTGAAGCGGTAGGGCTCGTCGGGAAGGACCACCAACTCCGGCCCGGCGGCCAGCAGGTCGGGCAGCGGGACGGCGGGGTAGCGGTCCGGACCGTCGGCGTGCAGGAGCCGGACGCCGAGCCGGCCGAGCAGGTCACCGGCGAACGTGTCGCGGCCGAGCACCATCCAGGGGCGGCGCCAGATCGGCACGACGGCCGGGCGGGGCGGACCGGGCAGGGGCCGGACCGCCGCCCACGCGGACTCGGCGGCGTCCAGCCACCCCGGGCGCGGCAGGCCGCAGCCGACCGTCAGCAGCCGGTGCAGCGAGTGGATCGCCTGGTCGAGCGTGCGGATGTCGGTGACCCAGACGGGCAGACCGGCCGCGCGCAGCGCGTCCAGGTCGGGCCGCCGGTTCTCCTCGTCGTTGGCGACCACCAGGTCGGGAGCGAGTGCCACGATCCGGGCCACGTCGGGGTTCTTGGTGCCGCCGATCCGGGTGACGGCCAGGTCGGCCGGGTGGCTGCACCAGTCGGTGGCACCGACCAGCAGACCGGGGTCGGTGGCGGCGAGCGCCTCGGTGAGCGAGGGGACCAGCGACACCACCCGCCGGACGGGTGCGGGACCGAGCGGAACGGTCAGACCCAGATCGTCGACCGGCACCGTACCCGCGGGCGCCGCTCCGGCCGACGCCGCGTCAGCAGGTCCCGTGCCCGCCGCTGTGGAGGGGGCGCCCGCTGAGGTCCACGGGGCGGAAGGGGAGGTCATCGCGCCACCCTAGACGTATCCGGAGCCGCCCGTCCGGGCAAACTCGTGGGAACCGCTCGGGCACCACGGCCGACTACCTGGTCCGGGTTCGTAGGACGGGCCCGAGCACGACCATTGACCAGGAGAGTTCTGATGCGCCCTCGCGTGTTCTGCGGTATCGCGGCCGCCGTCGCCCTGTTCGCCACCGCCTGTTCGAGCGACGGCGGAGGAAGCAGCGACGGTTCGAACGGCGGCGGTAGCGCACAGGCGACCGCCGCCGGCGCGTTCCCGGTCAAGGTGGCCGACTGCGCGGGCAAGGAGACCACGGTCAAGCAGGCTCCGAAGAAGATCGTCACCACCGACGCGGCCGGTCTGGAGATGCTGCTCCAGCTCGGCGCCGGCGACCGCGTGATCGGCACCGGCTTCCCGCCCGGCAAGGGAAGCCTGCCGGCCGCCGTCGCCGAGCAGGGGGCCAAGGTGCCGGTGCTCGGCGACGCCCTGATCCCCAAGGAGAAGCTGCTCGGCTCCGGTGCCGACCTCTACGTCGACACCTTCGGGCCGATGCCGATGATGGGCGCGGCCGGTGCCGGACCGACCGAGGAGGAGCTGAAGGCGGTCGGCATCCAGCACGTCCTGCTGCTCTCCACCGCGTGCGCCGGCACCCCGAAGGCGGCCAAGGGGCCCCGGACCGACCTCTCCGAGATCGAGAACGACATCCGCCGGCTCGGCGCGGTCACCGGGACCGCCGCCCGAGCCGAGGAACTGGTCGCCGCCATGGAGAAGCAGATCGGTGAGGTGCGAACCGCCACCGCCACGATTGCCGAAGCAGAGAGGCCCGGCTACTTCCTCTTCGACTTCGATGCCGGTACAAAGCAACCGATGGCTGTCTGCGGCAAGCAGGTCGCCAACGCGGTGATCACCCTGGCCGGTGCGCGCAACGTGTTCGCCGACTGCGACGCGGACTTCCGGCCCGTCTCCTGGGAGGACGTGGTGGCGAAGAACCCGGACTGGATCCAGCTCGCCGTGCGCAACCGCGGCAGCGAGGAGGCCAACCGTAAGGCCTTCGACGAGGCCGAGGCCTACCTCAAGGGCTTCCCGGCCACTCAGGGGCTGAAGGCCGTCCAGGAGGGGCACTTCCTGCGGATCGGCTCCGAGACCACCACCATCGCCGGGGTGCGCAACGCCGACACCGTCCGGCAGATCGCCGCCACCGTCCACCCGACGCTCGTCAAGAACGGGCAGTAGGCCGTGGCGTCGGCCACCGTCGCCGCCCGGCGCAGCCGCAGCCGTGCGCTGCGCGCCGGGCCGCTGGCGGCCGTCCTCACCGCGGCCCTCGTCGTGGCGCTGACCGCCGCCGTCTCGCTCGGCTCGGTGGACATCCCGCCCGGCGAGGTCTGGTCGGTGGTCGGCCGCCGGCTCACCGGGCAGAGCCCGGCGCCCGGCACCCGGGACCTCATCGTCTGGCAACTGCGCGTCCCCCGCGCCCTGCTGGCGGCCATGGTCGGGGCCGGGCTCGGCCTGGTCGGCACCGCCGTACAGGCGCTGGTCCGCAACCCGCTCGCCGATCCGTACCTGCTCGGCATCTCCTCCGGTGCCTCGCTCGGCGCCGTCGCCGTGATCGTCCTCGGGACCGGTCTGGGCCTGGAGATGAGCCTCGGGGGCGTGGCCGGGCTCACCGTCTCGCTGGCCGCCTTCCTCGGCGCGCTCGCCGCGTTCTCCCTGGTCTGGCTGCTGGCCAGGCGCGGCGGCGGGTTCTCGCCGCTGCGCCTGGTGCTGGCCGGCATCGGCATCGGCCAGTTCCTCACCGGCCTCACCAGCTACCTGGTGCTGCAGACCGGCGACGAGCAGCAGACCCGGGGCGTGCTGTTCTGGCTGATGGGCAGCCTGAGCGGCGCCACCTGGGGGCAGCTCGTCGTCCCCGCCGTCGCCGTGGTCCTCGGGCTGGCCGTGCTCCAGGGCCGCGCCCGGGGGCTCAACGCCATGCTGATGGGCGACGAGACGGCGGCCGGTCTCGGCGTCGACGTGGTCCGGCTGCGCCGTGAGATCTTCGCGGTGACCAGTGTCCTCACCGGTGTCCTGGTCGCCGTCTCCGGTGCGATCGGGTTCGTCGGTCTGATGGTCCCGCACGTCTGTCGCCTCCTGCTCGGCGGCGACCACCGCCGCCTGCTGCCGCTCTCCGCACTGACCGGCGCGGTGCTGCTCGTGATCGTTGACCTGCTCGCCCGGACCGTGCTGGACGGCCAGGAGGTGCCGATCGGCGTGGTCACCGCCCTGCTCGGCGCGCCCACCCTGCTCTACCTGCTGGACCGACGACTGGAGCGGAATTGAGAATCGCGGTCGAGGACCTGAGCGTCACCCTCGCGGGGCGGACGGTGGTCTCCGGCGTCCACCTGGTCGCCAAGGAGGGTGAGATCGCCGGCCTGGTCGGTCCCAACGGCAGTGGCAAGTCCAGCCTGCTGCGCACCGTCTACCGGCACCTGAAGCCGAGTGCCGGGCGCGTCCTGCTGGCGGGCCGGGAGCTGTCCGGGCTGACCCCGGCGCAGTCGGCCCGGCACATCGGGGCGCTGCCGCAGGAACGCGGCGGGGACTTCGAGCTGACCGTCCGCGAGGTGGTGGCGATGGGTCGAACCCCGTACAAGAAGGCGTTCGCCGGGGACGACGCCGAGGACCACCGGCTGGTCGACGACGCGCTGGTCCGGGTCGGGATGGCGGACGCGGATCACCGGCGGTTCGCCCAGCTCTCCGGTGGTGAGCGTCAACGCGTCTTACTGGCGCGGGCGTTGGCCCAGCAACCGGACGTCCTGGTGCTGGACGAGCCGACCAACCACCTGGACGTCCGGCACCAGGTCGAGCTGCTCGCGCTGCTGCGCGAGCAGCGCCGTACCACGCTGGTCGCGCTGCACGACCTGAACGCCGCCGCCTCGGTCTGCGACCGGTTGCACGTCCTGCACCGCGGGACCCTGGTGGCGTCCGGGACGCCGAGGGACGTGCTGACCGCCGAGCTGCTGGCCGAGGTGTTCGGGGTGCGGGCGGCGGTCGTCGAACACCCGCTCACCGGTGACCCGTTGATCGCCTTCGACCACCGTACGCCGGCGGGCGCGCCCGGCCGTGGGGCCGCGGACCTCGGCAAGGCGGGCCCGGCGGACTCGGACCTCGTGGCCCCGGTCGCGCCGTTACCCCTCGCGGCAACGGCAACGGCATCGGTGGGCGCAGGGGCGAGGTGGAAGCCGGGCCGGAAGTCGAACCGGAAGTCGGCTCTGGAGCCGAGCCTGGAGTCGAGCCTGGAGCCGGGGCCGGCGACGCTGCCGGCCCCGGCTGAGCCTCAGGAGGTCTCGTAGTGGCTCGGCCGGCCGTTGCGCTCGACCAGTCGGCCGACCTTCGCGGCCTCCTCGCTGCGCATCAACTCCCAGCCGCCGTCCTGGCGGTGGAGCACGGAGGAGTGCCACGGGGTCATCCACACGTCGGAGTGCTCCAGCAGCCGGATGCCGAACTTCAGCACGCCGGCCTTCTGCGGGTGGATGGAGAGCCGGAACGACCGGGGGTGCTGCTCGGCGATCAGGTCGCCCCAGGCGCGGCTGCGCTGGATGACGCCGTAGGCGCGGGCGCGGCAGTCGCGCTGCAGGGCGGACTTGGTGCCCTCGAAACCGAAGGTGTCCTCGGTGAGGAAGCGGGTGATGCCGCGATAGAGCTTGGCCGTCTCCTCGTCGGTCAGGATCTGCTCGCGCAGCTCCTCCTTGGTCGGCGCGTACTTCTCGTGCACCCGGGCGCGCTTCTCGTCGAAGGGCAGGTCGCCGAGGACGGCCCGCAGGTCGAAGGTGGCGAGGTGGGCGAGACCCTCGCGCTCGATCATCGCGGTCAGTGCGTCGGAGTACTCGTCGATGTGGTCGTCGGGGACGTGGATCAGGTCGCCGAAGATGTGCCCGTCCGAGCAGATCAGGATCTGCGCGCCCGGCTCGTAGAGCTTGCCGATCTGCTCGCAGAGCCCGTTGAGGAAGGTGAGCGAGAGCCGCTCGCCCTCGTCGGGCAGGTGGCTGAGCACCTTGGCGAGGTTGGGCGACTTGCACGGGAAGCCCGGCAGGGTGAACAGGATCGGGTCGCCGGCGGTGATGAAGTCCGCCAACTGCTCCAGCTGGAGCGGGAAGTCTTCGGGCGTGGTGTCGATCTCCGGGTCGGAGGCGCGGCGGTGCGGCAGCAGCAGGTCGACGATCTCGGCGGAGATGCGGGCGACGGTCTGGGCGTCCGGTGCGGTGTACCCGGATCCGGTGTCGCCGGTCCGGGTGCTGCCGGACTGGGCGTTGCTGGGCTGGGAGTTGCTGGTGACAGTGCCGGCGGACGGCATGCTGGTCCTCCACGGAACGGTGTACGGGCTTCGGGCAGGCGGAGCCACGCCCCGGCGACGGTCGCCGGGACGCTGTGGTGGATGCCGGACGGTGCTGGGGCGGACCGGTCAGGACCGCTTGTCGTAGGCGACCGGGAGCCGGTTCACCCCACGGGCCAGGACGGCGGGCACCCAGGCGAGCGAGTCGATCTCCTCGCCGTCGGCGGCCGACGGCCGGAGGCCGGGCAGACGGGTGAGCAACGTGCCGATGGCGATCTGGAGTTCGGCCCGGGCCAGGGACGCGCCGGGGCAGAAGTGGATACCGTGGCCGAAGGCCATGTGGGCGTTGGGGGAGCGGTCGAAGTCCAGGACGTCGGCGTCCGGGAACTGCTCCTCGTCACGGTTGGCGGCGTTGAGCGAGATGATCACCGAGTCGCCGGCCGGGACGGTGGTCCCGTGCAGGTCGCTGTCCTCGGCGAAGAACCGCCAGGTGGTCAGCTCGAACGCGCCGTCGTAGCGGAGGAGTTCCTCGATGGCACGGGCGAGCAGCCGCGGGCCGGCGGCCTGGTCGCCGTCGTCCGCGGTGAGCGCGGTCCGCAGCCGGTCGAGCTGCTCCGGGTGGCGCAGCAGGGTGATCAGCATGGTGGTGATCTGGTTGGTGACCGGCTCCTGGCCGGCGACCAGCAGCTGGAACACCATCGAGTCGAGCTCCTCGGGGCTCAACTCGCCGGCGTCGCACGCCGTGACGAGCCGGCCGAGCAGGTCCACGCCGGGTCCGGCGGGGTCGTAGGTCGCGCGCTTGTGCGTGACCACCTCGGCGATGTAGTTCTGCAGGCCGTGCAGCCGGCCCTCGTACGCCGGTCGGCCCGGGTCCTGCGGGCCGACCGGTTGCACCACCTTGCCCCAGTCGCGGTCGAAGCGGACGGCCAGCTCCTGCGGCAGGCCGATCACCTCGGCCAGCACCCGGAACGGGTAGTGGGCCGCGAAGCCCGCCACCAGGTCGGCGCCGCCGGCCGGGGCGGTCTCCGGCAGTTCGTCGATCAGGGCGTCGGCCAGCTCCTGGATGCGCGGGCGCAGCGACTCCACGCGGCGCGGTGAGAAGGCGTCCAGGACGAGCCGGCGCATCGTGGTGTGCTTCGGCGGGTCCTGGTGGAGCAGGTGCACCTGGAGCTGCGAGTGCTGCGGCTCCGGCATGATCGAGGCGAGCGTGAGCCACTCCTCGTTGCCGAGGTCGTGGTTCTTGCCGAACCGGGGGTCGTTGAGCGCCTCGTGCGCGGCCTTGTAGCCGGTCACCAGCCAGGCGCCCACACCGCTCGGGAACTTCACCCGGTGCACGGGGCCGGCGGCGCGCATCTGCCGGTACAGCGGATAGGGGTCGCTCTTGTACTCCGGCCCGTACAGCGGGACCGGATCGGGGAGCTCGTCGTAGCCGAACGGGCAGCGCGACGCGTCGGCGGCGGGTGCCGTCGACGTCGTCTCTGCCGCGCCGGTCTGGCCGGCCGAGGCCGGGTCGTGGACGGTGTCGGTCATGCGGGTGTTTCCTCCGGTCGGGATCTGTGGTGCGCAGGAGGAGGTGCGACGGTGGTCACACTCTGCTGCGGATCGTCCGGTTGGTGCTGGTGGTGCCGGTGGTGCTGTCGCCGCCGGTGGCTCCGGCGGCGCGGTGGTGCAGGGTCAGGAGGACGACGGCGAGGGCGGTGAGCAGTCCGGCGAGCAGGAGCCCGGCGTGGATCCCGGCGACCTCGGTGGTGCCGTAGAGCGTGGCGGCGGTCCCGAGCGCCGGGCCGAGCGCGAACCCGAGGCTGCGGGCGAGCTGGACGGCCGAGCCGGCGGTGGCCATCTGCTCCCGCGGGGCGGAAGTCATCACCAGGGCCTGGACGGGGCCGCCGTTGAGGCCCATGCCGATGCCGGCCACTGCCAGGCGCCAGGCGATGTCGGCCGAGGACCAGCCGGTATCCACCGGGACGAGCAGCAGCAGGCCGAAGGCGGTCACGGCGGCGCCGGTCAGCGCGGTCGGGCGGGCTCCCCAGCGGTCGGCGAGCCGTCCGCCGAACCGGCCGGCCACCACCATGCCGAGCGGGAAGGCCAGCATGGTGACTGCCGTTCCGGTCGCGCTGACGCCGTCGTCCCGGCGCAGGTACTGGGCGAGCAGGTAGTGGTTGGCGGCGAACCCGGCGGCCAGCGCCAGCACCGATCCGTTCACGGCGGCGGTGCCGGAGGCCCGCATGACGGCCGCGACCGGCTTCCCGCCGGGCCGGCGCAGCCAGAACAGCGTCAGCGGCACGGCCGGCAGCAGGAGCAGCAGCCAGAGCGGGGCCTCGGGCGCCAGGGTGAGGCCGAGCAGGACGGCGGCCACCGCCGAGCCGATCAGCGCGGCGTCGCCCAGGGTGCTGCGGTCGGGCAGTCGCAGGCGCCCGCCGAGCGGGGCGTCGCGCCGGGTGATCAGCCAGGCGGCCAGACAGATCGGCAGCTTGACGAGGAAGATCGCCCGCCAGCCGACGTGGTCCAGCAGCAGGCCGCCGATCACCGGGCCGAGGACCGCGCCGAGCGGGCCCAGGGTGGCGGGCACGCTCATCGCGCGCCCGCGCAGCTCGGGCCGTACGGCGGTGGCGGCCAGTACCGGCATCAGGACGAACAGCACCGCGCCGAACGCGCCCTGGGCCAGCCGGGCGGCTATCAGCCAGCTCGCCCACGGTGCGGCGGCGGCCAGCGCGCTGCACAGGGCGAAGCCGCCGAGGGAGAAGAGCAGCGCGGAGCGGATGCCGACCTGGTCGAGCCACCGCCCGGCGGGAAGCAGCAGGGCCACCAGGGGGAGCTGGTAGCCGAGCACGGCCCACTGGGCGGTGGTCGAGGAGACGTCGAGGGCGTCGGCGATGTCGGTGAGCGCGAGGTTCACGACGTTCATGTCGAGCATCGCGACGAACGAGATCAGCCCGGCGGCCAGGACCAGGCTCCACCGGTCCTCCGACCGCGCCGGGTCGTCACCCGCCTTGCTGGTGGCGGGCGACTGCTGCGCTGCCATGGGTCATCCTCCGTCCGTTCCCCGTGCCGTCCGGACACCACCTCGGCGGCGGTGTCCGGTACAGCAGTCGGAGGCACACGAGGGTGAGTTCCGAACAGGTGAGGGATTTTTATGACTTGGCCGGATCATGGCGATCGTGGCCGATCTTGTCCGCCCGGGGGCCTCCGGACGCGCCGGAGGGCGGCGCAC
>NZ_JBHXKE010000299.1:0-9753 GCF_042722765.1 Kitasatospora sp. NPDC058406 | reverse complement strand
GACGGGCACCCGTCCGGCCCCGAGGACCGGGCCGGCGCCGACCGGGCGGTCGCCGTCGGCGCCTTCGGGCCCGGGGCCCGCCTCCGGCGTGCGGCCGTCGGCGGTGCGGCATGCCGGTGAGACGTCCCGGGCCCCGTCGGCCGACCCCCGTGGCGGACGGCGGCGGGGGCGCGGGCCGGGGGCTGCGCCGCCTGTCGGACTACGCGTGGCGGCTGCTCGTCGTCGCGGTGGCCGCGTACCTGGTGCTGACGGTGCTGGGCCGGTTCCACCTGATCACGCTCGCCGCCTTCCTCGCGCTGGTGATCACTTCGGTGGTCCGGCCGCTGGTCGACCTGGCCGCCCGTGCCGTTCCGCGCCCGCTCGCCGTGCTGGTCGGCCTGGCGGTGGCGCTCCTGGTGCCCGTCGGCCTGCTCGCGCTGATCGGGGAGACGGTGGCGAACGACATGGCCCGCCTGACCCGGGAGTTCCAGGGCGGTCTGGACCGGCTGGAGAAGCTGCTGCAGGGGCGACCCCTGCACCTCGGTCCGACGGCCTTCGACGACCTCGAACACAAGGTCTCCGACTTCGCGGCCCGCCACCGTTCGACCCTGATCAGCACGGCCGTCAGCGGCGCCCACCGGGCGATCGAGCTGGCCACGGGTGCTGCGCTCGCCCTGTTCATGTCGGTGTTCTTCCTGCACTCCGGCGAGCGGATGTGGCGGTGGACGTCCGCCCAGCTGCCGTCCGCCGCGGCGGACCGCCTCGACCGGGGCGGCCGGGCGGCCTGGCGGACCTTCGCCGGCTACACCCGGGGCATCTTCGTCGTCGCCGCGAGCAACGCCGCCATGGTCGGCGTCTCGCTGTTCCTCCTGGACGTGCCGCTCGCCCTGCCGCTGACCGTGCTGGAGTTCCTCGCCTCCTTCGTCCCATTGGTCGGCTCGCCGATCGCGATGCTGGTCGCCTCCCTCGTGGCCCTGGCCGCGCGTGGGCCGGTGACCGCCGTTGTGGTGCTGCTGCTGATCGTGGTGATCGGTCAGATCGAGGGGCATCTGCTCCATCCCCTGGTCATGAGCCGGGCGGTCAGCCTGCACCCGGTGGTGGTCGCCGTCTCGGTGCTCGCGGGCAGTATCGCGGCGGGGGTGATCGGCGCCGTCGTCGCCGTCCCCGTGGTCTCGGTGGTCTGGGCGGTCTACGCGGAGCTGGGCCGCCCGCATCCGGTGGCGCAGCGCGCGCCCTGACGGCCCGGAGCCGCGGTCCGGTTGCCGGTCCGGAGCCGCGGCTCCGAGCCTCGGCCGGGGCACCGCGCCGCCGGGCGCGCGTGGTGCGTGGCGCGTGGCAGCAAATCTTGCGGTTCTCACCGCCCCAACTGACCACCTCTCACCGACGGGCGCCGAAGATCTTTCGGTTCAGGGTCGGTCGAGGCGATCAGGGTGGCGATGACCGTGCAGAACCGTGCCCCGTTCGTGCGGTGGCTCCGGTGGCCCGCCGCCGGTGCGCGGCGGGCCACTACCCGGCGTGGACGGTCCGGGCGGCCCGGGTTTCGCGGGCCGCCCGGGCGGCCACGGGGAGGACCAGGAGGGCGACGACGGCGCCGCCCAGCGCCAGCGTGCTGTAACCGCCGGCCGTGACGACCAGGCCGGAGAGCAGCCCGCCGGTGCTGCCCGCGACCGCCAGGCCGACGTCGACCAGCCCTTGGGTGGAGGCGCTCCTCGTGGGCGGCACGGCCGCGGTGACGATGGCCGTGCCGCTGACCAGACCGAGGTTCCAGGCCACCCCGGCCAGGACGAGCGCCCCGGCCAGGACGGCCACCGAGTCCGTCGGCGCCACGCCCGCGAGGACGGCGGCCGCGCAGAGGGTGACGCCGGAGGCGGCGGCGACCGGCAGCGCGCCCAGGCGGTCGACGAGCATGCCGCTGAGCGGGGACGGCAGGAACATGGCGCCGATGTGCAGCGAGATGACGAGCCCGGTCGCGCCGGTGCCGTGCCCGTGGGCGGCCAGGTGGACGGGCGTCATCGTCATGATGGCGACCTTGACCACCTGGCCGAGCAGCATGACCCACAGTCCGGTCGCGACGCCGGGCCCGCGTGCCGTCCGGTCCTCGGCGGCGACCGCACCACTCCCGTCCGGCTCCTTCGCCGTCCGCGCGTTCTCCCGCGCCGCCGCGTTCTCGCGCTCCGCCGCCTGTGCGCGTGCCAGGTGGAGCGGGTCGGGCCGCAGCAGCGTGCCCAGGACGGCGGCGGCCGCCGCGTACCCGAAGGCGGCCAGCAGGAACGGGCCGGCCAGGCGCGGGATCCCCCAGGCCTGCGCCACGTCGCCGGTGACGGTCACCAGGTTGGGGCCGGCGACCGCGCCGAGCGTCGCGGCGAGCAGGACCCGGCTCAGGGCCCGGCCGCGACGGTCCGGCGAGGCGAGGTCGGCGCCCGCGTACCGGGCGAGCAGATTGGTGGCGGTGCCGGCGCCGTAGACCAGGAGCGAGACGAGCAGCAGCGGCACGTTGTCGGCGGCCACCGCCGCCACCACGCCGATGCTGCCCAGGGCGCCGACCGCGTAGCCGAGACCGAGCCCCGGCCGCCTCCCCCGGCGCTGGCAGAGGCGGCCGATACCCAGCGCTCCGAGCATGGACCCGCCGGTGAACAGGGCGCTCGGGATGCCGGCCAGCCCGGTCGACCCGAGCATCTCCTCGGCGAGCAGCGCACCCACCACGATGCCCGCGGTGAGCCCGGCGCCGCTGACCACCTGGGAGATCACCAGGACGGTCAGGACCCGCCGCTGGGCCGGGTGTTCGGGCGGACGGCCGGAATCCGCGACGGTCGGCGAGGAGGCGGAGGAGGAGGCCGAGGACGGGAGCGTCATGCGGACGCCAGCGGGCGGAGCGCCGAGATCTCCTCCAGCGACATCTCCATGTCCTCGTGCAGGTAGCGGACGATGGTCCAGTGGGCCGGCGTCCCCTCGTCGAAGGGGCCGAACTCCCGGCAGTACAGGGGGATCCAGCGCAGCGCCTCCTCGGCCGCCCGCTCCCGGCCGGGCTCCTCCTGGTACGCCTCGTAGGCGATGCTGCGGTGGTTGATGAAGAACCCGCCCGGCAGGCGCTCCTCGCACAGGACCCGGTACTCGCGGGTCTGCAGGATGAGGTAGTGCCAGATCTCGTCGATGTCCTGCTCGACGGGGAGGAAGAGTCCGGCGAGCTCCTCGCGGTAGCGGGAGACGAGGTAGAGGTAGCGCAGGCACTCGGTGACCTGGCGCTCGGCCTCGGCCGGGGTCACGCCGGTCCGGTCGGCCGTGTACGCGACCGCCTCGGCGTGCAGGACGTCGCCGAGCAGGGCCTTGAGGTCGTCGGCCGAGACGTGGGCCTGGGTGGTCATGCTTCTCCGTCCGCTGGTCGGCCGTCCGTCGCGAGCCAGGCGTACTTGCCCGACTTGCCGATCGGCAGGTGCTCTCGGTGCTCGACGTGACATCGCCGTCCGGTGAGCCGCCGGACGCCGTCGGCCAGGGCCTCGGCCTCGGCCGGGTCGAGAGGGGAGCCGTCGAAGGTGGTGCAGCGCAGCACGGCCTCGTCGTCGGGGCCGCCCACGTGCAGGCGGTGCAGGAAGATCCGGGGCGCGACGCCGCCGACGAGGTCGTCGAGGTCGCCCTGCGCGACCGGCCCGTGGGGGGAGGCGAGGAGCTCCTTCTCCCGGCCGCAGAACCGGGCGATGCGGTCCGGGTCCGGGCTGCCGTCCAGCGTGCGGACGCAGTCCCCCGAGCGGTAGCGGACCAGCGGCATGTACGGGTTCCGCACGCTCGTCACGATGAGGCTGTAGATCTCGCTGCCCGGGGCGACCGGGAGGAGTTCGACGCTCATCCGGTCGAGGTACGGGCGGTACCGGCCGGTCCGGTCGCTGTAGTACAGGTAGCCGAGCTCGGTGCTGCCGAACAGGTCCACGATCGGGCAGTCGAAGTGTGCCCGCAGGTACCGGACCACGTTCACCGGGGTGTACTCGTAGGCGTGGACGATGCTGGCCGGCTGCGGGAACCTCTCCCACAGGCCCCACTCGACGGCCTTCCGCACCAGGTGGGCGAGGTGGTAGCCGGAGCAGTCGAGGTGGTAGCGGCCCTCCGGGTGGGCCAGCCGCGCCTCCTCGATCTCCCCGAGCATCCGTTCGACGTCCGCCCGCTGCCACCGGGCCGGGTCCAGGCGGAGGTTGAGGTAGACGGTGCGGTCGTCGAGCCACCGGTCGCTCAGGGCCGGCTCGGGGGCCGGGTCCTCCCCCCGCTTCCTGGCGTTGACCCGGGCGACGTGCTCGGTGGCCAGGACGGTGGTGAGGGAGACCCGTCGGCAGCCCTGCTCCCAGGTCGCGGCGATTTCGGGGTGCTCGCTCCACAGCCGGTAGTAGGAGTTCAGCAGGAAGTACGGCGGGCGGATGATCTGCATTCTGGCGTGATTCGTGCCCGTGGAGAGTACGAACTCCGCCTGGCCGGCTTCGAGCGCGGCGGCGAGGGCCGGAGTCATCCAGTTGTCCGGGAATCCGCGCGCAATCTCGGGCTTCTCCAGAATGGGGAAGTGGCCCTGTTCGATCGAGGCCCGGTAGATCGGAATGTCCCTGATCCGGTCGACCACCTCGGCGGTCGGCTGGCCGTTCACTGTCACCTCCGGTGAGTACGCGGAGCATCGGCGGCCCGCTGCCGTGACGTGCCGGCGTGGGTCTGCGGGCGGAGGCCGGGCCGGCGCGGTGCGCCGGCCCGGCCCACGTCGTGCGGGTGGTGCGTCAGGAGATACAGCCGGACTTCGCGACGCTGATGCAGCCGGACTTGGCCACGCTGATGCAGCCGTCCTTGGCGTTCTGCGCGGAGTTGGCGGCGACCCAGCCCTTCCACTTGTCGTCCTGGGTCATCTTCTTGATGAGCTGTTCCATTCGGACCTCCGAGGTGTGTCGGGGTAGCCGGCGGCGTCGACCGACGCCGCCGTGCCGACATTAAAATGATGGTCAAGGCAGTGTCAATGCAAGGTAATTGGACATCGTTCGGGTTCGACTGGCCGATACTCGTCGGCGCGGCCGGGATCCTGCCCGTCAGGTCGGTCGCCGGTCGGTCCCGGCGGGCGCTCCGGACGATGCGGCCGACGACGGCTGCGGCCCGTTCCGGGTGCTCCTCCAGCCACCGGCCGAGGTGTTCCCGGACGGCCTGGCCGACGCAGGCGCGCACGGCCTCGTTGCCCAGCGCGTCGAGGGCGACGCCCTCGAACGGACCTGTCGGCGCCGCCGCCGCGGAGATCGCCGTTGTCAGCGCCGCGTGGCCGGCGGGCTGGTGGACGGCGGGCCCGAGGGGGTCTCGGTGGCGCTCGGGTCGGGCTTGGGCGCCGGGTCGGGGATGTCGACCATCTGCAGGGACTGCTTGGGCGCGCCCCGCAGGGCCAGGTTCATGGCGTCGCGCCAGATCGGCCCGGGGCCGTCGGCGCCGAACACCTCGATGCGGTGCTTGCCGTTGATGGTGATGTCCCGCATCTCGACACCGCCGTTGGGGCCGCCGAGCCAGACGGCGGTGGCGAGCTGCGGGGTGTAACCGCTGAACCAGGCGGCCTTCTTGTGGTCCGAGGTGCCGGTCTTGCCGGCGATCGGCCGGTCGCCCTCCAGGTTGAGGGCCGCGCCGGTTCCGTCCGCGGTCACGCCGTTCAGGATGGTGTTCAGGATCTGCGCCGTCGTCTCGGAGAACACCTGCTCGCAGGCGCCGACCGGGACGGGGACGTCCTTGCCGTCCACCGTGGTGATCTTGTTGATCGAGATCGGGGTGCAGTGCTTGCCCTGGGCGGCGAACGTGGCGTAGACGTTCGCCATGGTCAGCGGGCTCACCTCCCCGACGCCCAGGCCCATCGCGGGAACCTCCTCCAGGGGCTGGCCGCTGGCCCGGCCGGTGATGCCGAGCTTGTCGGCCATCTGCTTGACGCGGCAGAGTCCGATCTCCTCCTCCATCTGCACGAAGTAGGTGTTGATGGACAGCGCCATCGCCTTCTTCAGCTGGTAGGGGCCCTTCTCGTTCGCGGACTCGTTGGGCACCACCGCCTTGGGCCGGGCGGTGTTCTTCCAGGTCCCCTCGCACGTCTTCATCGTCGGGTAGTCGAGCTTGTTCGGGGAGGAGTACTCCTGCGTCGAGGACAGCCCCGCCTCCAGCCCCGCCGCTGCGACGACGGGCTTGAACGTGGACCCGGGCTGGAAGCCGTTGCCGCCGCCCATCGCCGCGTCGACGTTGAGGTTGACGACGGTCTGGTTCTTCTTCGTGTCCAGGCCGTACGGCCGGGTCTGGGCCATGGCGAGGATCTTGCCGGTGCCGGGCTCGACCATGGTGGCGGCGGCCGAGACGGTGTCGGTGACCCGCACGTTGTTGCTCACCGCGGCCTGGGCGGCGGCCTGCTTGTCCGGGTCGAGGGTGGTGTGGATGTTCAGGCCGCCCTGGTCCCAGACCTTCTTCCGGTCGGCGGCGTTCTTGCCGAAGGCCGGGTCCTGCTTGACCACGTGCTTGATGTAGTCGCAGAAGAAGCCCATGCCGGCCTGGGCGGTGATGCAGCCGTTCTGCGGGGTCTTGAACTGGAGGCCCAGCGGGGCGGCCTTGGCCTCCTTGGCCTGGTCCGCGGTGATGTGCTCGTTCTCGACCATCTTGTCGATCACCACGTCGCGCCGGATCTGCGCGGCCTGCGGGTGCAGCTTCGGGTCGTAGGCCGACGGGTTCTGCACCAGGCCGGCCAGGGTGGCGGCCTCGGCGATCGTCAGGTCCTTGTTGCTCTTGCTGAAGTACCGCTGGGCGGCGGCCTCCACACCGTAGGCGGAGTTGCCGTAGTACGTGATGTTGAGGTAGTCGGTGAGGATCTGGTCCTTGGTCAGGTCCTCCTCCAGCTTGATCGCGACCTTCAGCTCCTGGATCTTGCGGCCCAGGGTCTTGCGCTGCGCCTCCTTGACGGCGGCCTGGTCGTCGCCGGCCAGTTCGACGTTGACGTTCTTCACGTACTGCTGGGTCAGCGTCGAGGCGCCCTGGGAGGCGGTGCCGCTCTCCGCGTTCTTGCTGATCGCGCGGAGCACGCCCTTGAGGTCGACGGCGCCGTGCTCGTAGAAGCGGGCGTCCTCGATGTCGACCTGGGCCTGCCGCATGTACGGCGACATCTGGTCGGCGGCGAGGACGGTGCGGTCGCGCTCGTACACCTTGGCGATCAGCCCGCCCTTGGCATCGAAGATCTGGGTGA
Source organism: Kitasatospora sp. NPDC058406 (assembly GCF_042722765.1). Classification (NCBI taxonomy): domain Bacteria; kingdom Bacillati; phylum Actinomycetota; class Actinomycetes; order Kitasatosporales; family Streptomycetaceae; genus Kitasatospora; species Kitasatospora sp. NPDC058406. Next base: position 2,567 of record NZ_JBHXKE010000299.1, on the reverse strand, counting down.
CCTGGGAGAGCGGAGGGGTGTCGAAGTCGTCGGGGATGTCGTCGAAGCCCTCCGCCGTGTCCTTCGCGGTCAGCCCGAGCGCCCCGGCGGCGGGCAGGGCGAGGCCGGCGAGCAGTGCCCCGGACACGACGCTCACGCCGAGGAAGGTCGCACCGTGGCGGGCCAGCCGAAGCGGAGAACTGCGAGGCCGGAGGGGGGCTTCGCCGTCGGGGGAATTCCATATCGGAGGGAGGTTCGATGCCATGCGGGAATACTAGCCGCGGTCCCTCGCTGATCGAACAATTCACCGTGCACGGCTGTCACGGCTCTGTAACAGGTATCGGATTCGACTTACCCATATCAAATCGTATGCGCACTAAATGGCCGTGAAAGGGAAATTCAGGATTCCTGCAAGGAATTCGACAGGCCCCAGCCCGTGGTGCGGAGCCGAAAGGATTCAGTGGAGGCGGCCGTCGTCGGCGGGTTGCCCGCCGACTCCTCCTCCGCCCGTGCGCCCCCGTGGCTTCGCCTTGCGTGCCCCTCTCGTCCCGTGACCCTGATACCCACTAGATGCCGTGGGCGGGGTGAAAGGTTGCGCACGTCCGGAAGTTTCGGAGGCCGTCCCGGGTGCCCCGTCACCTTCCGGGGCGCTGGGGCACTCCGCTCGTCACCGGACCGGCCTAGGGGCGTTCGGGAGTAGCTGTATTCGTCATGGCCCGCGTACCCGGCGGTGCGGTCGAATTCGCCCGGATCGTCGGTGATCATCCATTCGTCGACGAATGACCGGACGTCCGCAGAGCCTGCTCGGGGCCGTATGCGGCGCTCTTGCGCGCAGGGTCGGCCGTCCGGACCGCACAGTCACCCTGCCGCCCCGCCGGTGCCGGGTCAACGGCGCGTCGCCAGAGCGCCCCGAATCCGGGCCGGAACCGCCCGAAGGGGCAACCCGGCGTGCCCCGTGCCCCGTGCCCCTGCCCCGTGCCGCCGGGTCCGTCGCGGTGTCGGGGGCCGGCGGTGGGCGCGTCCCGCAGCGGGTGAGGCGGTCGCCCAACTGCACGCCGTCCGGTGGACCTTGGTCGGGTCCGCCGGCTGCGGCCCGTACGCTACCGGCCATGACGCACATACCTGCAGCGCGGCGGCCGGGCCTGGCCGAGCACCTGCGTGACAAGGGCGCGGCGATGCGCGACGCCGCCCGCCGGCGGCCCGAGAGTTCGGACTGGGACGAGGAGATCGGCGCGGTCTGCGTGGCCGACGACGCGACCGGGGTCCGCAAGGTCCGGGTGGGGGACTGGTCGCTCGTCGGTGACGGCGGCCCCGACATCGGCGGCTTCGGCCTCGGCCCGTCCTCTCCGGAACTGCTCTGCGCGGTGATCAGCACCTGCCTGACGCACACCGTCCTGTGCATCGCGGCACTGTCGGACGTCTCGCTCGACCGGGCCGAGGTCCGGGTGAACGCGCGCAACAACGATGCCCGGTTCTTCGGTGTGCCGACCGAGGCGCCCGCCGTGCCGTACGACCTGACGGCGGTGGTGGAGCTGCGGGGAGCCGCCTCGCCCGAGAAGTTGGCGGAGCTGCTGGCCGCCGCGGACGCGCGGTGCCCGATGCTGCAACTGGTCCGTTCCCAGCACACCGTCACGGTCCGCCCGGCCTGAGCCCCTTCTCCTCCGCCTTCCCCGCCCCGGCCGCGTGAGCGCGCGGCCGGGGCGGGGCCGCCTACGCAGGCCCCGGCGAACGCGGTAGCGGGTGCCGGCCGACAGGCCTCTGCGGCCGACGCCCTCGTGACGACGTGTCCGGGGAGCGCGCGTGCCTCCCCGGAGCTCGGCGGAACGAACTCAGTGGAACACGACGGCGTAGCCGCCGGTGACACTCGCCAGGCACGCCCGGTGGAGCTGGTGCCAGGCGAAGCGCTCCGATTCGAACGGTTCGTCGGCCGCGTCCCTCCCGGCCGGCCCGGTCTCCTGCGGGCCGAGGGCGAGGCCCCCGGCGTCGACGCCGATGCCGAGGGCAGGCGCGACGGCCGAGAGCTCCGCGAGGAGACGCTGGGCGGAGCCGACCATCCCGGCGCCCGCGACCTCCGCCTCGGGAGGGAGGAAGAGCGGGTCGGCGAAGTCGACCGGCACGTAGTAGCCCGCGTTGTCGGCGTGACAGAGCAGGTGGGACGAGAACATCGACGTCTCGTCCCGGATCTTCTCGCAGTCGCGGTCCCACTCCTGCTCGCCGATCGACGCGGCGGGCGTGACGGGCTCACCGCGCCCGACGAGCACCACGATGCGGCGCAGCTGGGTCAGGTAGCCGTACGGGAAGCCGCCGGAGAAGGTGGGGGAGTGCGGCGGGCCGGCGATCGGCGGCTCGTGCCAGTCGACTCCCTGCGCCGCGAGCGCCCGGCCGAGGCGGGCGAAGGCGCGCCGGTGGTAGTCGAGCCCCTCGGGGTCGTTGCGCGCCTGGTCGTGGAGGAGGCCGACCGATATCGAAAGTCCCATGGGCACGCAGCCTAGTTGTTCTGACCCATGAGGTTGGGAACGCGGCTGGCGGGTGGCTTGCCTGCGAGTGCGGTGTGTCCGCGGTGGTGATTGTAGGTGTGGAGCCAGTCG
>NZ_JBHXKE010000298.1:1568-9783 GCF_042722765.1 Kitasatospora sp. NPDC058406 | reverse complement strand
GTCCTGCACCGGCCGGACCCCGGCGTCTGGTCGGCCGAAACCGCCCCGCCCGGATCGGTGACCGCCGCCGACAGCCTGCGCGCCGTCCCCGCCGCCGGGCTCGACGACGCCGCCCTGCGGGAGCTGGTCGCCACCGAGTCGGACGCGGCGGTCGGCCGCCTGCGCCCCGGCACCGGACGCCTCCTCCAGGCCGTCCACCTGGACGCCGGCCGGGAGGCCGCGGGCCGCCTGCTGCTGACGGCCCACCACCTCGCGGTCGACGAGGTCTCCTGGAGCATCCTGCTGGACGACCTGCGGGCCGCCTGGCAGGACGCCGCCGCCGGCCGGCCGCCGGTCCTGGAACCGGTCGCCACCTCGCTGCGCGCGTGGACCGAGCACCTCCTCGCGGAGGCCCACAGCCCCCGCCGGACCGCCGAACTCGGCCACTGGCTGGCGGCCGGGGAGAGCGGGAAGGACCGGCGCCTGATCGGATCGCGTCCGCTGGACCCGGCCCGGGACACCGCCGACACCGCGCGCCCGTTCACCGTCACGCTCTCCGCCGGACGGACCGCGCCCCTGCTCGACACCGTCCCCGGGGCCGTGCACGGCACCGTCAACGACGTGCTGCTCACCGCGCTGGCCCTGGCCGCCGCCCACCTCGACCCGGACCGGCCGGACGGTGGGCTACCGGTCGAACTGGAGGGCCACGGCCGGGAACCGGACCTGCTGCCCGGCGCCGACCTCTCCCGCACCGTCGGCTGGCTGACCAGCCTGTACCCCGTGCGCCTCGCCCCCGGCCGGGTCGACCCGGCCGCCGCCCTCACCGGCGCCGAGGACGCCGGGCGCGCCCTCAAGGAGGTGAAGGAACAGTTGCGGGCCGTCCCCGCCGGCGGGATCGGTGCGGGCCTGCTCCGCTACGCCAACCCCGCCACCGCCCGCCGCTTCGACCCGGCCGCCCGGCCCGAAGTGCTCTGGAACTACCTCGGCCGGCGCACCCACACCCCCGGCACCGCCTGGGGACCGGCCCCCGAGGCCGACGCCGTCGGCGTCGAGCCCGACCCCGGGGCCCCGCTCTCCCACGCGCTGGAGATCGTGGCCCGGATCGACCCCGGCCCCGACGGCCCCCGGCTCGTCGCGGACTGGATCCCCGCCGCCGGCGCCCTGCCGGAGTCGACCGCACGCGCCCTCGCCGAGGCGTGGACCGCCGCGCTCGACGGCCTCGCCACCTGGGCCGGCACCGCCGGCTCCGGCGGCCACACCCCCTCCGACCTCGATCTGCTCTCCCTCGACCAGGACCAGATCGCCATGCTCGAACAGATGTGGAAGGACCAGCGATGACCAGGACCGGCCTCGCGGACATGCTCCCGCTCTCCCCGCTCCAGCAGGGCATGCTGTTCCTCTCCTCCTACGACGACCGGGCCACGGACGTCTACACCGTCCAGCTGACCGTCTCGCTGAGCGGCCCGGTCGACGCGGCCCGGCTCGGCACCGCCGCCGACGCGCTGCTGCGCCGGCACGCCAACCTGCGCGCCGGGTTCTGGCACGAGAACGTGCCCGAGCCGGTCCAGTTCGTCCCCGCCGAGCTGCGGATCGCCGTCCGCGAGACCGACCTCCGGGCCGGGCACGACCTCCGGGCCGGGCACGCCACGGCCCCGTCCGCCACGGCCCCGTCCGGCGGCGTCCCGGACGGTGAGGCCCTGGACCGGGCCGAACGCGCCGAGCTGGCCGAGCGGTTCCTCCTGCACCGGCCGCCGCTGCTGCGCCTGCTGCTGGCCCGGGTGGCCGACACCGAGTACCGGCTGATCGTCACCGTGCACCACATCCTGGTGGACGGCTGGTCGATGCCGCTCCTGGTGCGTGAGCTGCTGGAGCTGTACGACCGGGACGGCGACCCCGGCGGTCTGCCCGCCGTGCGCCCCTACCGCGACCACCTGCGCTGGCTGGCCGACCAGGACCGGCCGGCCGCCGAACGCGCCTGGCGCACGGCGCTGGCGGGGACGGACGGCCCCACCCTGCTCGCCCCGGCCGACCCCGGCCGGCAGGCGGTCCGGCCGGCCCGGCACACCCGGGGGCTCACCGAGGAGGCGACCGCGGGGCTCACCGCGGCGGCCCGCCGGCTCGGCACCACCCCCAGCACCCTCGTCCAGTGCGCCTGGGGGCTGCTGCTCGGCTCCCTGACGGGGCGGCGCGACGCCGTCTTCGGCCTGACCGTGTCGGGCCGGCCCGAGGAACTGTCCGGCGTCGACTCGATGATCGGACTGTTCATCACCACCGTCCCGGTCCGGGTCGCCGTGCGCCCGGAGGAGAGCGTCGCCGCGCTGGTCCGCCGGTTCCGCGGCGAACAGAACCAACTGCTCTCCCACCACCACCTCGGCCTGCACGCGATCCAGAAGCAGGCCGGCGGCGGCGAGCTTTTCGACACCCTGCTCGTGGTCGAGAACTACCCCGTCGACCCGTCCGCCCGCCCCGCGCTCGCCGGCGGGGCCGCCGTCACCGGGGTCACCGCCCGCGACGCCACGCACTACCCGCTCACCCTGGCCGTCAACCTCGGCCGCACCGTCGAGGTCCACCTGGAGTACCGGCCCGACGTGCTGACCGACCGCCGGGTCGAGCGGATCGGCGAGCGGCTGGCCGCGCTGCTGGAGCGGATCGCCGCCGACCCCGACACGACGGTGGGCAGGCTGCGGCTGACCACCGACGACGAGCACGCCCGGCTGGCGGCGGCGGGGCACGGCCCGGAGGCCGCCGCCTTCGGGGGGAGCGTCGCCGACCGTTTCGCGGCGCAGGCCGCCGCGACCCCCGGGGCCACCGCCGTCGTCTCCGGCGGCCGGTCCGTGACCTTCGCCGAACTGGACCGCCGCTCCGCGGAGCTGGCCCACCGGCTGGTCGCACGCGGGATCGGCCCCGAGTCGGTCGTCGCCCTCGCGGTGCCGCGTTCGGTGGACGCGGTGACCGCCCTGCTCGGCGTGCTGCGCAGCGGCGCCGCCTACCTGCCGCTGGACCTCGACCACCCGGCCGAGCGCCTCGCCGACATGATCGCCGACGCCGCCCCGGCCTGCCTGGTCACCACCGCGGGCACCGTCCACCGGCTCCCCGCGGTCGGCCCCCGACCGCTGCTGCTCGACGGCCCGGACGACACCGCCACCGCCACCGCCACCGCCCCGGGCCCCGGGCCCGACGCGCCGCTCCCCGCCGTCGACCCGGAGCACCCCGCCTACGTCATCTACACCTCCGGTTCCACCGGCCGCCCCAAGGGCGTGGTCCTCACCCACCGCGGCCTCGCCAACCTCTACGCCAACCACCGGGCCGCGCTGCTCGACCCGGCCGCCCGCGCGGCCGGCCGCCCCCTGCGGGCCCTGCACACCGCCTCGTTCTCCTTCGACACCTCCTGGGAGCAGCTGTTCTGGCTGCTCGCCGGGCACGAACTGCACCTCCTCGACGAGACGGAGCGGCGCGACCCCGAGTTCGTCACCGGCTACGTCCGCCGCCACCGCGTCGACACCCTCGACGTCACCCCCACCTACGCCCAGCAGCTCCTCGACTGGGGGCTGCTCGCCGACGGCGCCCACCGCCCGGGGCTGCTGCTGCTCGGCGGCGAGGCGGTGCCGCCCGCCCAGTGGAGCGCGGTCCGCGCCGCCGACGGCGTACGCGCCGTCAACCTCTACGGCCCCACCGAGTACACCGTCGACGCCCTGGCCGCCGACCTCGCGGACAGCGTGCGCCCGCTGGTCGGCGCACCGATCGCCGGCACCGCCGCCAGGGTCCTCGACCACGCGCTGCGCCCCGCACCGGACGGCGCCCCCGGCGAGCTGTACCTGGCCGGGACCGGGCTGGCCCGCGGCTACCACGACCGGCCCGGTCTGACCGCCGGCCGCTTCGTCGCCGACCCGTACGGCCCGCCCGGCAGCCGGATGTACCGCACGGGGGACCTCGTCCGCAGGCTGCCCGACGGCCGCCTCGACTACCTGGGCCGGGCCGACGAGCAGGTCAAGATCCGCGGGTTCCGGATCGAGCCCGGCGAGATCGAGGCCGCCCTCACCGCGCTGCCCGGGGTCGCCACCGCCGCCGTGGTCGTCCGCGAGGACACCCCCGGCGTCCGCCGCCTGGTGGGCTACCTGACCGGTGACGCCGACCCGGTCGGCGCCCGCGCCGCCCTGGCCGCCGCGCTGCCCGAACACCTCGTCCCCGCCGCCCTGGTGGCCCTGGACGCCCTGCCCCTCAACGTCAACGGGAAGCTCGACCGCGCCGCCCTGCCCGCCCCCGTCCTCACCGGCGACCCGGCCTCCCGCGCTCCGCGGACCCCGGCCGAGGCCGTCCTGTGCCGCGTCTTCGCCGACGTCCTCGGCCTCGCCGCGGCCGGCGCCGACGACGACTTCTTCGTCCTCGGCGGGGACTCGATCAGCTCGATCCAGCTGGTCGGCCGGCTCCGCAAGGAGCAGCTGGTCCTCACCCCCCGGCAGGTCTTCGAGCACCGCACACCCGCCCGGCTCGCCGCCGCGGCGGTGGACGCCGGGACCGTCGCCGACGGCCCGGACCCCGCCGCCGTCGTCCTCGTCCCCGAGGCGGCCCTCGCCCTGGCCGCCGAACTCCGCCCCGACGCCGAGGAGGTGCTGCCGCTCTCCCCGCTCCAGGAGGGCCTGTACTTCCACGCCGTCTACGACGACCGCGCGCTCGACGTCTACCTCATGCAGAACTTCATCGAGCTGCTGCACGCCGTCGACCGGACGGCGCTGCGCCGTGCCTTCGAGGCGCTGCTCAGGCGCCACCCCCACCTGCGGGCGGGCTTCTGGCACCAGGGCTTCGACGAGCCGGTGCAGATCGTCCCCGGCGCGTGGGAGCTGCCCTGGCAGGAGACCGACCTCAGCCACCTCGACCGGGCCGCCCAGGACCGCGCCCTGGAGGAGTTCTCGCACGCCGACGCCGCCACCCGGTTCGACCTCGCGGCGCCGCCGCTGCTGCGCGTCGCGCTGTTCCGCTTCGCCGACGAGCGGTACGTGCTCTGCGTGACCCAGCACCACATCCTCACCGACGGCTGGTCCGAGTCGCTGTTCTTCGAGGAGCTGTTCGCCCTCTACCGGCACGGCGGCGACGAGGACGCGCTGGCGCCCGCCACGCCGTACCGGGAGTTCCTGCGCCACCTCGCGGCGACCGACCGCGAGGCCGCCGCCGAGGCCTGGCGGGTCCACCTCGCCGGCCTCGACGAGGCGACCCTGGTCGCGCCCGAGGACCCGGCCCGGCAGCCGGTGATCGCCGAGGTCTGCCCGATCGTCCTGGACGAGGCGACCAGCGACGGGCTGCGCGCCTTCGCCCGGTCCTGCGGAATCACCCTCAACACGGTGCTGTCCACCGCGTGGGCGCTCACCCTGGCCAGCCTCACCGGCTCGGACGACGTGGTCTTCGGCGCCACCGTCTCCGGCCGGCCGCCGGAGCTGGCGGGCGTGGACACCATGATCGGGATGTTCATGAACACCCTCCCGTTCCGGGTGACCGTCCGGCCCGGGGAGCCGTTGCGCGACCTCCTGGTCCGGGTCCAGCGGGAGCACGCCGCCCTGCTGCCCCACCACCAGGTGGGCCTCGGCCGGATCCAGCGGCTCAGCGGCTTCGGCCGCCTCTTCGACACCCTGTACGTGTTCCGCAACACCCCGCTGGACGACTCGGCCCGGGAGGAGGCCGTCGCCCGCCACGCGATCGGCTGGACCCACAGCGTGGACGGCACCCACTACCCGCTGACCCTCGCGGTCACGCCCGAGCGCGCCCTGGAGCTGAGCCTCGCCTACCGGCCCGACCTGTTCGACGCCGAGGCCGCCCGGGCCGTGGCCGAACGGCTCGCCGCCCTGGTCCGCGCCCTGCCCGGGGACCCCGCCGCCCCGGTCGGCCGGCTCGGCACCCCGGAACCGGCCGAGCTGGGCAGGCTGCTCGGCCTCGGCGACGACACCGGCCACGCCGTTCCCGACACCACCGTCGACCGGCTGCTCGCGGAGCAGGCCGCCCGGACCCCGGACGCGACCGCCCTGGTCTTCGGCGAGGAGCGGCTCTCCTACGCCGAACTCGACCGGCGGGCCGACCGGCTGGCGCACGCCCTGATCGCCCGCGGCGCCGGGCCGGAGCGCCTGGTCGCCCTCGCGCTGCCGCGCTCCGCGGACTTCGTCGTCGCCCTGTTCGCCGTGCTGCGCACCGGCGCCGGCTACCTGCCGCTCGACCTGGACCACCCGGCCGCCCGGCTCGCCGAGATGCTCGCCGACGCGCGCCCGCTCTGCCTCGTCACCGTCACGGCCGTCGGCGCCGGCCTGCCCGCCGCGGACGACCTGCCCCGCCTGGTGCTCGACGACCCGGACGGCCTGGCCGAACAGGCCGCCGTCCCGGCCGGGCCGGTGACCGCCGCCGACCTCACCGCCCCGCGTCACGCCGACCACCCGGCCTACGTGATCTACACCTCCGGCTCCACCGGGCGGCCCAAGGGCGTGGTCGTCCCGCACCGCGGGCTGACCACGATGCTGGTCAACCACCGGGCCCGGATCTTCGGCCCCGCCGTGACCGGGGCCGGCGGGCGGCGCCTGCGGATCGCCCACACCGTCTCCTTCGCCTTCGACATGTCGTGGGAGGAGTTCTTCTGGCTGGTCGACGGCCACGAGGTGCACGTCATCGGCGAACGGCTGCGGCTCGACCCGGACGCCCTCGTCGACCACTACGTCCGCGAGCGCGTCGACGTCGTCAACGTCACCCCGTCCTACGCCCAGCAGCTGATCGAGGCCGGACTGCTCGCCGACGGCCGGCACCGGCCGGTGCTCGTCCTGCTCGGCGGCGAGGCCGTCCCCGAGTCCCTCTGGCAGCTGCTCGACCGGACCGACGGGACCACCGGCTACAACCTGTACGGGCCCACCGAGTACACCATCAACGCGCTCGGCGCGGGCGTCGGCGAGAGCGCCACCGCCACCGTCGGACGGCCCGTCATGAACACCCGGGCGTACGTACTGGACCAGGCCCTGCGCCCCGTCCCGGTGGGCGTGCCCGGCGAGCTGTACCTCGCCGGGGACGGCCTGGCGCGCGGCTACCACGACCGGCCCGGTCTGACGGCCGGCCGCTTCGTCGCCGACCCGTACGGCCCGCCCGGCGGGCGGATGTACCGCACCGGCGACCGGATGAGGTTCCGGGCGGACGGCAGGCTGGACTACCTGGGCCGGGCCGACCAGCAGGTCAAGATCCGCGGCTTCCGGGTCGAGCCCGGCGAGGTCGAGTCCGCGCTGCTCGCCCTGGACGCCGTCGCCGCGGCGGCCGTCGTCGCGCAGCGGGGCCCGGGCGGCGCACGCCTGGTCGCCTACACCGTCCCCGCCCCCGGCCTCCCGGCGGACTCCGCCGCGCTGCGCGCCGCGCTGGCCGCGACCCTGCCCGAGTACCTGGTCCCGGCCGCGTTCGTCGAGCTCGACGCGCTGCCGCTGACGGTCAACGGCAAGGTCGACCGCGCCGCGCTCCCGGTGCCCGGCCCCGCCGGCCGGGGGTCCTCCCGGCCGCCCGCCGACGCCCGCGAGGCCCTGCTCTGCGAGCTCTTCGCGGAGGTCCTGGGCGTGCCCGAGGTCGGTGTCGACGACAACTTCTTCGAACTCGGCGGCCACTCGCTGCTCGCGATGCGGCTGGCCGGCCGGATCCGGGCCGAGCTCAACACCCCGGTCCAGGTCGCCACCCTGATGGCCGCCCCGACCGTCGCGGGGGCGGCGGCCCGGCTCGGCACCGACGCCCGCCGTGACGCGCTGCGCACCCTGCTGCCGCTGCGGGAGAAGGGCGCGCTGCCCCCGCTGTTCTGCGTCCACCCGGCCTCCGGTTTCAGCTGGCAGTACGCGGGCCTGCTGCGCCATCTCGACCGGGAGCGCCCGCTGTACGGCCTCCAGTCGCCGGGCCTGCGCGGTGAGCTCCCGAAGGTCGAGGACGTCCGGGGTCTGGCCGAGCTGTACCTCGCGGAGGTGCGGGCGGTGCAGCCGCACGGCCCGTACCACCTGCTGGGCTACTCCTTCGGCGGGACGGTCGCCCACACCATGGCGGCGCTGCTCCAGGAGGGCGGTGAGGAGGTGGCCCTCCTCGGGCTGCTGGACGCCTACCCGCCGGAGACCGAGGACTGGTCCTTCGTCACCGACCCGCGCTTCCGCGAGCGGCTCGCCGAGGAGGAGAGCGGGTTCCTGACCGGGGTGGCCGGGCTCGGCCTGGCGGCGCCCGCGGACTCGGCCGGGGACGCGGCTGCGGACAC
>NZ_JBHXKE010000298.1:0-1558 GCF_042722765.1 Kitasatospora sp. NPDC058406 | reverse complement strand
CCCGCAGGGGCGCCTACACCGTGCTGGGCGCCCACCGGTGAACGTTCGCGAGACGGCGCCCCCCCCCGCGCCCCCCCCCCCCCCCCCGGCCGGGGGAACGGCCGAGCGCCCCCGGGGGCGGGGGCCCGCCGCCCCCCCCCCCCCCGCGCCGGGGGAGAGGCCGGCCGGCCGGTCGGCCGGGAGGAGGCGATCGCCGCGATCCGGGCCAGCCAGGGCATGCTGGCCGGCTTCGACGAGGATCTGCTCCACGCGATCGTCGACACCAACGTGCACTGCGTCGGCCTGCTGGCCGGCAGCCGCACCCCGGTCTGGACGGGTGACGCCCTGTTCGTCACCGCGGCCCGCACCACCGCCCCCGAGGACGCGCCCGCGAAGGTCTGGCCGCCGTACCTGCGGGGCAGGCTGGCCGAGCACGTGGTCGACGTCGCCCACGACGAACTGATGGACGCGCAGGCGCTGGAGGAGATCGGCCCGCTGGTGCAGCGGGCGCTGGCGGAGGGGGTGTGAACCGGCCCCGCCGGTCCGCCCGCGCCCCTCCCGCGGGCGCGCCTTCCGCCCGTCCGTCCGCCGACCCCGGCGGGGCCCGGGCCGCCATCGCACGACCGCATGATCCGGGGACCGCACGGCGGTCCCCGGGCTCCGAGAAGAGGACAACCCCCATGACCAGCAACGCCCCCCTGATCGACACCGTCTACCACGACCTGGCCCTGCGGACCCTGGAGGTGATCCGGGTCACCCGGGTCACCCCCCGACTGGTCCGGGTCACCCTCGGCGGCCCCGAGCTGGCCGGGTTCATCGACCGGGCGCCCGCCGACCACGTCAAGGCCTTCTTCCCGGCGCCCGGCGAGCTGGAGCCCGTGCTCCCCCTGCTCGGCGACGACGACGAGGGCCTGATCTTCCCCGACGTCCCGCCGTTCCCGATCTCCCGCGACTACACCACCCGCCGCTTCGACCCGGTGGCCGGCGAGCTGGACCTCGACTTCGTCCTGCACGGCAGCGGCGTCGCCTCGGTCTGGGCCGCGCAGGCCGCCCCCGGCCAGAAGCTCGGTCTGGCCGGGCCCCGCGGCTCGGTGATGGTCCCGCTGGAGTTCGACTGGTACCTGCTGGCCTCCGACGAGACCGGCCTGCCCGGTCTGAGCCGGTACCTGGAGATCCTGCCGGAGGGAGCGATCGCCAAGGTGTTCATCCTGGTGGACGACGCCGGTGAGGAGCACCACCTGGAGACCAAGGCCGACGCCGCGATCACCTGGGTGCACCGCGACGGCCTGGCCCACGGCGAGGGCGACCTGCTCCACCGGGCGATCAGCGCCCTGGAGTTCCCGCCCGGGCGGCCCTACGTCTGGATCACCGGCGAGGCCGGCGAGCTGAAGCCGATCCGCCGCCACCTGCGCGCCGCCGGGTTCGACCGGGACTACACGGACGTCGACGGCTACTGGAAGCGCGGCACGGTCAACCTGGACCACCACCTCGCCGACGACGACGAGGAGGAGCCGGGCGCCGACGCCGCGTCGTGGCCGGCCTCCAGCCGCCGCGGGGGCCAGGGCTCTTCTCCACATCT
>NZ_JBHXKE010000297.1:0-9816 GCF_042722765.1 Kitasatospora sp. NPDC058406 | reverse complement strand
GCCGGGGCCCCGACGGCCGGCCGACGGGACCCCGGGCGCGGTTCGCGTCAGTGGAAGGTGTGCTCCGGGGCGGGGAAGGTACCGGACTGCACGTCCGCGGCGAACTCGCGGGCGGCCTCGCCGAGGACGGCCCGCAGGTCGGCGTACTGCTTGACGAACTTGGGCACCCGGCCCGCCGTCATGCCGGCCATGTCGGTCCAGACGAGGACCTGCGCGTCGGTGTCCGCACCCGCGCCGATGCCGACGGTCGGGACGGCGAGCTGCTCGGTGACCCGGGCGGCCAGCTCGGCGGGCACCGCCTCCAGGACCACCGCGAAGGCGCCGGCCTGCTGCACGGCCTTGGCGTCGCGCAGCAGCTGGTGCGCCGCCTCGTCGCCGCGGCCCTGGACCGGGTATCCGCCGAGCGCGTGCACCGACTGCGGGGTGAGCCCGATGTGCGCCATCACCGGGATACCGGCCTCGACCAGCAGCTCGATCGCGCGGGCGCTGCGCTCGCCGCCCTCCAGCTTGACCGCGCCGACCCCGGCCTCCTTCATCAGCCGGACCGCGTTGTGCATGGCCTGGGCCGGGGACTCCTGGTACGAGCCGAACGGCAGGTCGGCGACGATCATCGCCCGCTTGGTGCCGCGGACGACGGCGGCGGCCAGCATGACGATCTGGTCCATGGTCACCGGCACGGTGGTCTCGTAGCCGAGGTGGCAGTTGCCGGCGGAGTCGCCGACCAGCAGAACGGGGGTGCCGGCCTCGTCGAAGACGCCCGCGGTGAGGGCGTCGTAGGCGGTCAGCATCGACCACTTCTCACCGCGCTGCTTGGCGCCGGAGAGGTCGCGGACGGTGACGCGGCGATTGGTGACCCCACCGTAGAGGGTGGCGGTCGACGCCTGGTTCTGGGCAGGCGAAGGCGAAGAAGCGTTCATCGAACAGGCTCCTGAAAGGTTGTCGTCTCGTGGCGCCGTGCGGCGTCCCCGGATCCCCTCCATGCTTGCACGCCCCGGCGCGGGCGCAAAGAGGCGCGCAAGCCGTCCGGTGCGATCCAGGACACACCGGACCCCCGGGCGCGGACCGGGCGTGACGGGCGCGTGCCGGGTGCGGAGCTTTGCCCGGTCTTTACGAAACGGATTCGTCTCGTATCGAAAAGGGCGCTACGCTGACCGAGGGGGTTACGAGACGTAAGCGGCTCGGAAATACCCGCCAGTGTCACGCCGTACCACGGACGGGAAAACCAATGACCACCGCAGCCGCGCCACCCCGCGTGCCGGAAGCCATCCACCGCCGGCGCTGGGCGATCCTGGGCACTCTCGTGCTCGCCCTGCTCGTCGTCGTGCTCGACAACTCGATCCTCAACGTCGCGATGAAGACCATCGCGTCGCCGGCGCCCACCGGGATCGGCGCCAGCCAGAGCGACCTCGAATGGTCGATCAACTCGTACACCCTGGTCTTCGCCGGGCTGCTGTTCACCTCCGGCCTGCTCGGTGACCGCTTCGGCCGGAAGCGGGCCCTGCTGGCCGGCATGGCGGTCTTCGGGATCGCCTCGCTGCTCTCCGCGATGGCCAGCACGCCGGCCGAACTCATCGGCTACCGCGCGCTGATGGGTGTCGGCGGTGCGCTGGCGATGCCCGCCACGCTCGCCATCATCATGAACGTCTTCGAGCGGTCCGAGCAGCCCAAGGCGATCGGCATCTGGGCCGGCGCCGTCGGCCTGGCCATAGCCATCGGCCCGATCACCGGCGGCCTGCTGATCGAGCACTTCTGGTGGGGCTCGGTCTTCCTGATCAACGTGCCGGTGGTGATCGTCGCGCTCGTCGCGATGGTGCTGCTCGTCCCCGAGTCCAAGGACCCGAAGCCGGGCCGGCTCGACCCGATCGGCGTGCTGCTCTCCATCATCGGCCTGGTGGCGCTGATCTACGGCATCATCAAGGGCGGCGAGCTGGCCGACTTCACGGTCGTCGAGGCCTGGGGACCGGTCCTGCTCGGTGTGGTGGCGCTGGCCGCCTTCGTGGTCTTCGAGAGCCGCACCGAGAGTCCCGCGCTGGACATCAGCTGGTTCCGCAACAGGGTCTTCAGCGCCTCCGTGGTCGTCATCGGCGTGGTCTTCTTCGGGCTGATGGGCGTCTCGTTCTTCGGCGTCTTCTACATCCAGAGCGTGCGCGAGTACACCGCGCTGCAGGCCGGCCTGCTGATGCTGCCGCTGGCGGTCGCCCAGCTGCTGTTCGCCCCGCGGGCCCGCCTGGTGGTCGACCGGTTCGGCGTCCGCGCCACCTGCGCCGGCGGCATGGTCCTGATGACGGCCGGCTTCCTCGGCTACATGCTGCTGAGCGCCACCACCCCGATCTGGGTGCTGGTCGTGCTCGGCCTGCTGATGGGCACCGGCATGGCGCACGTCATGCCGCCGGTCACCGTCGCGATCATGGGCTCGCTGCCGCGCGAGAAGGCCGGTGCCGGCTCGGCGGTCAACAACACGTTCCGCCAGGTCGGCGGTTCGCTCGGGGTCGCGGTGCTCGGCGCCGTGCTCTCCGCCGTCTACCGCGACGGCATGTCCGACCGGCTGGCGCAGCTGCCCACCGAGGAGCTGCGGGAGAAGGCGGGCGAGTCGCTGGAGGCCACCCGGGCCGTCGCCGGGCGGCTCGGGGAGAAGGGCCAGGACCTGATCGGCCCGGCGAACGACTCCTTCATCCACGCCATGCACGTGGTGGCCGGGCTCTCGGCCGGGATCCTCGCCGTCGGGGCCCTGCTGGCCTGGTTCCTGCTCCCCGGCCGGGTGCCGGCGGGCGGCCCGGCGGGCGGGCCGGCGGGGCAGGACGGTCCGGGCGCGGCGGCGGCCGGCGGGCAGCGGCTCCCCGGCCAGAGCGGCCCGGACCGGAAGTCCGCCGTCGCGGACGCCTGACCGTTCCGGCGGGTGCCCGGCCGTGCCGGTGGGCTCCGGACCGTGCCGGTGGGCGCCCGGCCGTAACGGCGGGCGTCTGACCTGCGGCACCGCTGAGCGAGAATGGGGGCCCTGCCCGCTTCGGAACGTCCGGAGCGGCGGGGCCGCCGTCCGTACCGGGGTCTCGGCCCGTCCCGGTCGTGGGCGGGAGAACCGGGAGTGGAGCGACGTCGTGTGTCCGCGAGGAGCCAGGGAGAAGAGCGGGATGAAGACGGACCCCACGGCCGAGCCGGCCTCCGTCGGGCCGCGGCGCGGCCGACCCCGCAGCGAGGCCGCCGAGCAGGCCATCTTCGCCGCGGTCGAGGAGCTGATGGCGGCCGGCACCAGCCTGTCCGCGCTGACCATCGAGGGCATCGCCACCGCCGCCGGCGTCGGCAAGGCCACCATCTACCGGCGCTGGCCCAACAAGGAGGCCCTGCTGGTCGACATGCTCCACCGGATGGAGGCGCCGGTCCCCGAGTCGAGCGGCGGCTCCGCGCGCGACGACCTGATCGCGATGGTCGAGTACATGCGGATGCGGGGCCTGGCCAAGCGCTCCCGCTGGGTGCTCAAGGTCGCGCTCGGGCAGATGCAGAGCTGGCCCGAGCTGCACACCGCGTACCGCGAACGGGTGATCGGCCCGCGCCGGGAGCTGGCCCGGCAGGTGGTCCGCCGGGGAGTCGCGGACGGTCTGCTCCGGTCCGACCTCGACGAGGAACTGCTCGGCGACATGCTGCTCGGGCCGATCCTCGCCCGCAGCATCCTCTGGGACGACTCCGACCTGGAGGACCCGGAGCTGGCGGTCCGGATGGTCGACGCCGTCCTGGAGGGACTCGGCGGCCCGGCGTTCCGCGCCGGGGGTTCCTGAACCACCCCGGCGGGGCCGGGGCGGGCCGTGACCCGGCCGCCGTCGGTCCGGTCACCGGCCCGCGTCGCCGGTCCGCCCGGGTCGACGTGGCATGGCTCACCAAACCCGGCCGCGCCGGAACCCCGGTCCACCGGCCGGACGTCTGTCCCGGCATAGGCTGAGCCGGGAATCCGACCAAACCGGCACCAGTCCGGCACGTCGCCCGCCGCTCGGCGGCGGCGGACATCGGACCGGACAGACGGCGTGAAAGACGGGAGCCACGGTATGGCGCAGGCGGACAGGACGGATCTCATGGCGGCGGCGGAGGCCGGTGACCAAGGGTCCGCCCGGCGCCCGGCGCCCGGCTTCCTCGCCCTGCGCGGCTGGGGCCGGGACGCCCGGGGGAGCCGTACCTGGCGACGCGGCCTGGTGGTCGCCGCCCTGGCCCTGCTGACCGCGGCGCTGCTGGCGTTCCACGCCGAGGTGCCGAACAGCGTCGGCAACCTGGGCAGCCTGCTGGAGACCTTCCTGCCCTGGCTCGGCCTGGCCGTGCCGGTGCTGCTCGTCCCCGCCCTGCTGCGGCGCTCGGCCACCGCACTGATCGCCCTGCTGCTGCCGGTGGCGATCTGGGTCAACCTGTTCGGCGGCCTGCTCACCGACAAGAGCGGCGGAGCCGGCGACTGGACGGTCCTCAGCCACAACGTGGCCGCCGGGAACACCGACCTGCCGAGCACCGTACGGCTGCTGGAGGAGTCCGGCGCGCAGATCGTCGCATTGCAGGAGCTGGAGTCCAAGGCGCGGCGCACCTTCGAGAACGAGCTCGCCGACACCTACCCGTACCACGCGGTCGAGGGCACCGTCGGCCTCTGGTCGAAGTACCCGATCGGGGAGGTCGCGGTGGTCGACATCAAGATGGGCTGGACCAGGGCGTTCCGCGCGCAGGTCACCACCCCGCAGGGCCCGGTCGGGGTGTACGTCGCGCACCTGCCGTCGGTCCGGCTCAGGGCCGAGGGCGGCTTCACCGTCAACCAGCGGGACGCCAGCGCCCAGGCCCTCGGCGACGCCATCCAGGCCGACCCCCTGAAGAAGGTCCTGCTGCTCGGGGACCTCAACGGCACCATGAACGACCGCAGCCTGGCCCCGATCACCTCGCAGATGCGCTCGGCCCAGGGCGCCGCCGGCGACGGGTTCGGCTTCAGCTGGCCGGCGGCCCTCCCGATGGCCAGGATCGACCAGATCATGAGCAAGGGCGGCCTGAAGCCGACCGACTCCCGCACCCTGGACCGGGACGGCAGCGACCACCTCGCGGTGGCCGCCACCTACCGGTACCGGTAGGCCACCTACCGGTACCGGTGACCCGGTCCCGCCGTGCCGCTCCCGGTCAGCCGCGCCGCCACCGGTTGGTGATCGGGAGGCGGCGGTCCCGGCCGAAGCCCTTGACCGAGATCTTCGGGCCCGGCGGGTACTGCCGCCGCTTGTACTCGGCGGTGTCGACCAGCCGGACCACCCGGTCGACCACCGCCGGGTCGAAGCCCGCCGCCACGATCGCGTCCCGGCCCTGGTCGCCCTCCACGTAGAGGCCGAGCACGGTGTCCAGCAGGTCGTAGTCGGGCAGCGAGTCGGTGTCCTTCTGGTCCGGCCGCAGCTCGGCGGACGGCGGCTTGCTGATGGTGTTCTCCGGGATCGGAGGCACCTCCCCGCGCCGTTCGGCCTCCTCGTTGCGCCAGTGCGCCAGCCGGAAGATCAGCGACTTGTAGACGTCCTTGATCGGGCCGTACGCGCCCACCGAGTCGCCGTAGAGCGTGGAGTAGCCGACCGCGAGCTCGCTCTTGTTGCCGGGCGCGAGCACGATGTGCCCCTCCTGGTTGGAGATCGCCATCAGCAGGGTGCCGCGCAGCCGGGACTGCAGGTTCTCCTCGGCCAGACCGGTCAGGTCGGTGGCCGCCAGGTAGGCGTCGAACATCGGGGCGATCGAGACCGTCCGGAAGTTCAGGCCGGTGCGGCGGGCCAGCTCGGCCGCGTCGTCACGGGAGTGCTGCGACGAGTAGCGGCTCGGCATCGAGACGCAGTACACGTTCTCCGCGCCGATCGCGTCCACCGCGAGGGCCGCCACCAGCGCCGAGTCGATGCCGCCGGAGAGACCGATCAGCACCGAGCGGAAGCCGTTCTTGCGCACGTACGCCCCGGTACCGGCGACCAGCGCCGCCCAGATCTCGGCCTCGTCGCTCAGCCGCGGCGCGACCTCGGCCCGGGGCGCCGGCGCGGCGCCGGCCGTCCCGGCCGTCCCGGCCAGCTCGGTGCGGACCAGGTGCAGGCCGTCGGCGAGCAGCAGCCCGTCGGTGTGGTCGCTGCTGGCGGCCGGCAGGTCGAGGTCCAGGACCAGCAGGTGCTCCTCGAACTGCGGCGAACGGGCCAGCACGTCGCCGTCCGTGCCGACCACGATCGAGTCGCCGTCGAAGACCAGCTCGTCCTGGCCGCCGACCATGTTCACGTACGCGAGCGCGCAGCCCGCCTCGGCGGCCCGGCGCCGCACCAGCTCCAGCCGGACGTCGTCCTTGTTCCGCTCGTACGGCGAGCCGTTGATCACCAGCAGCAGACCGGCCTCGGCCTCGCGGGCCGCGGTCACCCGGCCGCCGTCCTGCCAGATGTCCTCGCAGATCGCGAGCGCGACGTCCACGCCGTGCAGGCGCAGCACCGGCAGCTGGTCGCCGGGGACGAACCAGCGGAACTCGTCGAACACGCCGTAGTTCGGCAGGTGGTGCTTGGCGAAGCGGGTGACCACCTCGCCGTGGAACAGCACCGCCGCGCAGTTCTGCGGCGACCCCGCCGGCCGGCCGAACCGGGGCGAGGCCTGCTCGGACCGCCCGAGGTACCCCACCAGCACCGGCACCTCGCCGAGCCCCTCGCCGGCGAGCCGTTCGGCCAGTTCGACCAGTCCGGACCGGGACGCCTCCACGAACGAACGGCGCAGGGCGAGGTCCTCGACGGGGTATCCGGTGAGGGCCATCTCGGGGAACGCGACCAGCTGGGCACCGGCCTCGACGGCCTGCTTGGTCCAGTGCACCACCTCATCGCTGTTGCGTGCGATGTCACCGACCCACGGGTCGGTCTGGCAGAGGGCGAGACGGAGATTGGGCATGCCCCCGAGTGTAATCGTCGATCTGACGCAATGTCTCGGCCGGGGTTGCCGCTGCCTTCGGCCGCGGCGATCCGCCATGATGGGGGTCAGTCGCTGTCGGGGTGGTTTCCGGGCGTAACACGAACGTAAAGAGCAGAGGTGAGACTGTCCCCATGGGCAAGCAGCAGGAGTTCGTGCTTCGGACGCTCGAAGAGCGTGACATCCGGTTCGTCCGGCTGTGGTTCACCGACGTGCTGGGGTTCCTGAAGTCGGTCGCGGTGGCGCCGGCCGAACTGGAGCAGGCGTTCGAGGAGGGCATCGGGTTCGACGGCTCGGCGATCGAGGGATTCGCCCGGGTCTACGAGTCGGACATGATCGCCAAGCCGGACCCGACCACCTTCCAGATCCTGCCGTGGCGCTCGGAGACGCCCGGCACGGCCCGGATGTTCTGCGACATCCTGATGCCGGACGGCTCGCCCTCCTTCGCCGACCCGCGGTTCGTGCTGAAGCGGACCCTGGAGAAGGCCTCCGCCCAGGGCTTCACCTTCTACACGCACCCCGAGATCGAGTTCTTCCTGCTGAAGAACCTGCCCGGCGACGGCACCGCGCCGATCCCCGCCGACCAGTCGGGCTACTTCGACCACACCCCGCGCGGGGTGGGCCACGACTTCCGCCGCCAGGCGATCACCATGCTGGAGTCGATGGGCATCTCGGTCGAGTTCTCGCACCACGAGGGCGCGCCCGGCCAGCAGGAGATCGACCTGCGGTACGCCGACGCACTCTCCACCGCCGACAACATCATGACCTTCCGTCTGGTGATGAAGGAGGTCGCGCTGGAGCAGGGCGTGCACGCCAGCTTCATGCCGAAGCCCTTCTCCGACCACCCGGGCTCGGGCATGCACACCCACCTCTCGCTGTTCGAGGGCGACCGCAACGCCTTCCACGAGTCCGGTGCGGAGTACCAGCTCTCCAAGGTCGGCCGCTCCTTCATCGCCGGCCTGCTGCGGCACGCCGCCGAGACGGCCGCCGTCACCAACCAGTGGGTGAACTCCTACAAGCGGATCTGGGGCGGCTCGCAGCGCACCGCCGGCGCCGGCGGCGAGGCCCCCTCGTACATCTGCTGGGGGCACAACAACCGCTCCGCGCTGATCCGCGTCCCGATGTACAAGCCGGGCAAGCAGGGCTCCACCCGGGTCGAGGTCCGCTCGCTGGACACCGGCTGCAACCCGTACCTCGCCTACGCGGTCACCCTGGCCGCCGGCCTCAAGGGCATCGAGGAGGGCTACGAGCTCCCGCCCGGCGCCGACGACGACGTCTGGGCGCTCACCGACGCCGAGCGCCGGGCCCTCGGCATCCAGCCGATGCCGCAGAACCTCGGCGAGGCCATCGACCTCATGCAGCGCAGCGAGCTCGTCGCCGAGACCCTGGGCGAGCACGTGTTCGACTTCTTCCTCCGCAACAAGCGCCAGGAGTGGGAGGAGTACCGCTCCGAGGTCACCCCCTTCGAGCTGCGGAAGAACCTCCAGGTGCTCTGAGGCTGACGCCGAGTCAAGGACCCCCGGGCCCGCTGTCGTTCGAATGGATGACGGCGGGCCCGCCGTTCGGGTGGGTGCGAACCCCGATGGCGGAATGTGAGGAGAGTGTGACGGTGGGTTGTGATCCGATAAGCGTGATCAACCCCTCCCACCTGAAGAGGACCGCATGCCCTCCTCCATCGTCAGCCGCGCCGCCGCCTCCCGTCTGATCGCCCGCCGGATCGGGATCGCGGGGGTCGCCGTCGCCGCCGTCGCGGGACAGTTGCTGTCCGGCCCGGTCGCCGACGCCCGCGGGTCGGGCCCGAAGGGCCCGGAGCTGCGCGCCGACACCATCGCCTCGAACCCGCTGCCCTTCACCACCCGGTTCCAGGGAGACTTCCACGGGTCGGTCACCCGCATCAGCAACTCGCTGATGACCTGTGACGAGAGCCAGCCCCCGGTCGACCCGGCGCAGCCCGCCTGCGCGGACGCCCGCACCGGGGCGGGCAGCCGCCCGATCAACAACAACTACCAGATGAAGTACATCAACATCGATCCCGGTTCGGTCGGCCCGCTGGGCGACCCCATCTACTCGGCCAGCTCCGCCGACCTCGGCCTGCTCGAAGGCTCCCAGGTCAAGTACGCCCGGCTGTACTGGGGCGGCACCCGGGGCATCGGCGACACGGTGCTGCCGGAGAGCCAGATCGACGAGATCTACCTGAAGTTCCCGGGCGAGAGCCAGTACCGGAACATCGAGAACGACCAGCCGTCCATCGGCTACATCACCACCTCCGAGGAGAGCAGCTACCAGGCCTCCGCCGACATCACGGACCTGGTCAAGCAGCACGGCAACGGCACCTACACCGCGGCCAACATGGACTCCGTGGTCAAGCCGCACAGCTGGGGCGGCTGGACGATCGTGGTCGCGTACGAGAACCCGTGCAAGCCGCTGCGCCACGTCCACCTGTGGGACGGCTTCCAGGTCGAGCTGCCGGACAGCCCGCCGCGCGAGTTCACACTCGGCGGGCTGCGGACCCCGGCCACCGGTCCGGTCGCGGGCAAGCTCGGTTTCGTGGTCTACGACGGTGACCTGAAGTGGACCGGCGACACCCTCGCCATGAAGTCCACCAACGGTCCGCTGACACCCTTCCAGGACGTGAACCACCCGGTCGACGACTCGTTCAACTCCACCATCGAGGAGCTGGCCCCGGCCGACCAGTTCGCCCGGAACCCGTACAACCGCAACAACTTCGGCTACGACTCCAACCGGTGGGACATCTCGCCCTACCTGCGCAACGGGGACACCGACATCTCCATCAAGTTCGACACCGACAAGGACGGCTACGACCTGGGCGTCTTCTACGCCTACGTGAACCTGGACGGCTCCGCGGAGGGCTGATCCCGCGTCACCGGCGAGCGCCGCTGCCGCACCACC
>NZ_JBHXKE010000296.1:0-9828 GCF_042722765.1 Kitasatospora sp. NPDC058406 | reverse complement strand
GCGGAGATGTGTATAAGAGACAGGTTCCCCGTCCGGGCCCGCGGCTTCGTCAGATGCCTGTTCAGACAGCCCTGTTGCGGCGCTGCGCCAGCTCGTCCGCCGGGTCGTGTCCGGCCACCGTCTCCCCGGTGTCGGTCCGCTCCGCGTGCAGCCGCCCGAGGGTGCGTTCCAGCTCCTGCCAGACCGCGCCGACGGCGATCCCGAAGACCCCCTGGCCGCTCTTCAGCAGGTCCACGACCTGCTGCGGGGTGGTGCACTCGTACACCGTCGCGCCGTCGCACATCAACGTCAGTCCGGTCAGGTCACAGACCTCGACGGACTGCAGGTGGGCGACCGCGACCCGGATGTTCTGCAACGAGACGCCCGCGTCGAGCAGCCGCTTGACGATCTTCAACAGCAGGATGTCGCGGAAGCTGTAGAGCCGTTGGCCGGTCGCCGGGAAGGTCGACCGGACGCTCGGGGCCAGCAGGCCCGTGCGGGCCCAGTAGTCCAGCTGGCGGTAGGTGATCCCGGCCGCGGCGCAGGCCGTCGGACCGCGGTAACCGATCAGTTCGGACGTGGGCCCGAGTCGCTCCAGGGCCGGCTGGCCGGGCTGGACCGCCGGGAACCGGCCCACCCGGGGCAGTTCCGGCCGGGGCAGCTCGGTCACGTTGCGGGCGGTGCGCGGCATGTGCACGGTGCACAGGCCTCCCACGGCCAATTCCTCGCCGGTGCCGGTCATGCCTACCTCCGTCCACTCGTGCTGCGGGCAACCCAGACCACGGGCATCGGACACCCGGGCAGCCCCTCCTGACGGTAGGCAGTCCCCTATGGCCCGTCAACGATCGCCACGCCGTGGCGGGCAGACCACATCACTCAGGAGAGTGGTTTTTCGTGCCCCTAGTGTGGGTAGGTGGACGCGGTTTGGCAAAACGGCCGGACACACACGGCCCGCCGGCCCACTGACCGGCCGCACGCCCTACTGCGGGCCGCTGCCGCCGAAGTCCTCGGGCGACACCTGGTCGAGGAACTCGCGGAACTTCTCGACCTCGTCCTCCTGCTCGTCCGGGATCGCGATGCCCGCCTCGGCGAGCACCTCCTCGCTCCCGTAGATCGGCGTCCCGGTCCGCAGCGCCAGCGCTATCGCGTCGGACGGGCGGGCGCTGACCTCGACGCCGCCGGTGAAGACGAGCTCGGCGTAGAAGACGCCCTCGCGCAGGTCGGTGATCCGGACCTCGGTGAGCTGCTGGCCCAGAGCCTCCAGCACGTCCTTGAAGAGGTCGTGCGTCAGCGGGCGCACCGGCGTCATGCCCTGCTGGGCGAAGGCGATCGCGGTCGCCTCGCCGGGGCCGATCCAGATGGGCAGGTACCGATCGCCCCCGACCTCGCGGAGCAGCACGATCGGCTGGTTGGAAGGCATCTCCACCCGGACACCCACGACGTCGAGCTCATTCACACGAGCAACCCTATGGCTCCCGACCCGGATATGAAAGCGCAGCGCCGACGGCGCTGGTCAGCGCGGTGGCGCAGGTCAGGTCCAGGCCCGCAGACCGGCCTGGACCATGGCCGCGTGCAGCCGGACGGAGAGGGTCGCCAGCTCGCGCGCGGTGGCCTCGGCGTGCGCCCTGGTCTGGGGGTTCCGATGCCGCCGCAACGGCGCCACCACCTGCTCGACCAGGGCGATCTCCCGGTCGGCGGCGGCCTTCATGGCCCGCAGGTGGCGCGGCTCCAGACCGAACCGGCCCAGTTCGGCGACCAGGCGGGCCACCTGGAGCGCCTCGCCGTCGTACCCGCCGTCCGGCCCGGGCGCGATCAGCCCGTAGGACTCCCACTCGGCCAGTTCGCGCTCGCCCGCCTCGGCGGCGGCCAGCAGCTCGGCCCGGCCCAGGCGGACCCCGGCGGAGGCTTCGGCCGCGGCGGTCAGCTCGCGGTCCGCCTCCTCCACCGGCCCCGGGCGGCTGTCGGAGGGGCCGGGCAGCGCCGGCGGGGTCTCGCCGCGCTCGATCGCGTCGAGGTGGTCGCGGATCACCCGCAGCGGCAGGTAGTGGTCGCGCTGCATCCGCAGCACGTGGGCCAGCCGCTCGACGTCGGCCGGGCTGAACTTCCGGTACCCCGAGGGCGTGCGCTGGGGCTCGACCAGGCCCTCCGCCTCCAGGAACCTGATCTTGGAGATGGTGACCTCGGGGAAGTCGTCACGTAGGAAGGCCAGCACCGCACCGATGCTCAGCAGCTCGTCGCCGCCGCGGCGCCGGCCGCCCCCGCCGGGCCGGTCCGACCGGACCGGCTGCCTGGGGGCCGCGACCACCCCGCGCGAGCCCTTGTCCGGCGTGTGGCCGAACGGCGCGGGGGTGGCCGCCCCGAGAGGAGAAGAAGGGGTATTCGTGCTCACTCGGGCTCCTGCCGACGTTGGTTTCAGTACCCCCGGTTGTGGCTGGCGAAGAAGACCAGCCGGTACTTCCCGATCTGCACCTCGTCGCCGTTGTTCAGCGACACCTCGTCGATCCGCTCCCGGTTGACGTAGGTGCCGTTGAGGCTGCCGACGTCGGCGACGGTGAAGCCGCCACCGGGCGTCCGGCGGAACTCCACGTGCTTGCGGGAGACGGTGACGTCGTCCAGGAAGATGTCGCCCTGCGGGTGGCGGCCGGCCGTGGTCTTGTCCGAGTCCAGCAGGAACCGGCTTCCGGAGTTCGGGCCTCGCTGGACGATCAGCAGGGCCGAACCCGGGGGCAGCGCGTCGATGGCCGCCAACACCTCGGCCGAGAGGGCCGGCGTGCCGGTCCCGGTCGTGGTGTTCGGGTCGTACGACTCCAGGCCGGAGATCGAGATCGTCGACGTGGTCTCCGCCGACCCCTCGGGCAGCAGACCACCGCGCAGCGCCGAACCGCAGTTGGAACAGAAGCGGGCCGCGGCCGGGTTCTGGTTGCCGCACCTGGGGCACGGAGTGGGGCCAGCCATGTTCACAGCCTCCTGGCGCGGCACACCCGACGGGTTGTGCCCGGCGTACGGGTCCGGTGCAAACCCTCCACCAGAGGTTGAGGGTCCTGACGGGAAACCTATGCGCGGGGCACCGGAGGGGTCAACCGACGCGCCGTAGCCCGCCTGATTCCCGGCGTACTGGGCGCCGTCCCGGAACAGCGGGCGCTCGGCGTACTCCGCGCCCTCGGGGGCGGGACGCATGCCCGGCACGGCGGGTTCGTCGTCCCGGCGGTGGCGCGCGGTCGGCGCCTCGACGGCGGCCGCGTCGCGGCCCTTGTTACGACCGAACAACTTAGAGAAGAAACTCACGGGCGAATCCCCTTGCGTGTGACAGACCCGCCCGCGGGGCAGGGTGAGGACCTCGGACAGGTTGCGGGCCCGGTCGTGGATCGGGCCGGCTGGAGCGGAACTCCGACTGCGGTGCTCACTTCGGAGCCGGTTTGGCGTACTGCGGGGTCTTCGGGTCGACGAGTGCGTCGACGACCACCTTCTGCTGTTGGGAGATGGTCGCGCGTGCCTGGTTGTTCTCCAAGGTACGGACCACACCCCCCGGAATGTTCAACGCGGGTGTGAGGTCCTGCGGATTCCCCACGACGGTGAACCGGTAGGGCGCCGAGACCTTCTTGCCGTCGATCTGCACGCCGCCGCCGGACACGTCCGTGAAGTAGGTGTTGACCACCACACGCACATCGTTGATCTGAATCGCCTCCGCCCCCGCCGCTCGGAGTTCCTGCAGGGTGTCCAGCAGCATATCTGCCTTCACCTGCCCTTGGGGATCATCGACCGTCAGTACGATCCCCGGACCAGTGGCTCGGACGGTCCCGGCCAGAACGCCGAGCTCCGTCACCTTCTTCCTGGTCTGTTCCTGGGCTTCCTTGGCCTGGTTGGAGCTGTTCTCCAACTTCGCCAGGGACTGCTCGAGCTCCGCTTTCTCCTGCTGGAGACGCTGCTGACGGCCGTCCAGTTCGTCGAGGATGCGAACAAGGTCTTCCTGGCGCGCGCCACGCAGCTGACTGTGGTGGTCGTTGGTGGACCGCACCTGGATCGCCAGCGCCAGTCCGAGCGAGAACAGCAGCACCGCCACCACCAGTTGGCCGCGCGACAACCTCGGCGGCCAGACCGCGGCCTTCAGCCGTCGCCGCCCCGCGGCGCGGTCGTCCCGGGCCGGCCCGGAGTCGGGTTCGGGGGCGGGCGCGGCGGCAGACGGGAGGGCCGGCGCAGGTTCCGGTACCGGTACCGGTGACGGCGGGGACGGCGCCACGGACTCGGCGTCCGGCCCCGCCGGCTGTAGCTGCGGCTGGGTTTGGGTTTGGGACTGCGGGATCGACTTCGCTGCGGGCTCGGGCCGTGGCTCCGGCCGCCGTACCGGTTCCGCTGCCGCCACCGGCGGCAGCGCACGCGCGGGCGCAGGCGTCACCTCGGGGGCGCTCGCCGGAGCAGGCTCCGTGACCCCCTCCGCAGGCTCCGCTTCGGGCTCCGCCGGGGCCCCGGGCGCGGGCTCGCCCCCAGCCCCGTCGGCGGCAACGCCCTCCGGCCTCCCGTCGGGCAGAGACTCTTCGGCCGGCTCCCCCCGCGCCTCCCGCTCCTCCGCCACCGCGTCCGCGGGCTGCCCGGGCCGTTCCTCGGGCTCCGGCGCGATCGCCGGCCCGTCGGGCCGCCTCACCGGCCGGTCGCCGGACCCCTGCCCGGGCTTCTCCTGCCGCTTCCCGTCCACCGGCTCGACCGGTACTGGCTCGCGTTCCTCGCCACCGTCCTCGCGCACAACTTCTCCCGCAGACCCGTCCGCTTTCTTCTCCGCCGCCCGCTCGCGGCCCGGCTCAGGCGCGGAAGACATGGCGCCTGATCGCAGCGGCGTTGGAGAAGATGCGGATTCCGAGGACGACGACGACGCCCGTGGAGAGCTGCGAGCCCACGCCCAGCTGGTCCCCGAGGAAGACGATCAGTGCCGCCACCACCACGTTCGACAGGAACGACACGATGAAGACCTTGTCGTTGAAGATCCCGTCCAGCATCGCGCGGACGCCGCCGAACACCGCGTCCAGCGCCGCCACCACCGCGATCGGCAGGTACGGCACGACGGCGTCCGGTACCTCGGGCTGGACGAAGAGTCCGACGACGACCCCGATCACGAGACCCAGTACGGCAATCACGGTCTAGCTGCTCCTGTCGCTGCGGAGGGCGACCCGGTGGTCGCGGTGGGCGGACGGCCGGTCGTGGTCTTGGCCGAGGGGCTCGGCGAGCGCTTCCCCGAGGCCTGCCCGGTCGGCTTCGCGGACGGCGAGGTGGTGCCGGACGGACTCGCGGTGCCGCCCGTCGACGGTGAGGCCGATCCGGAGGGCCCCGCGGACGGCGACGCCTCCCCGGAGGCGGGCGGACTCGCGGTGGGCGAGGGCTCGGGGAGCGCAGGTTGGGCGGTCCGCAGGGTGACCCCCACAGCCGCGGGCAGGGTCAGGCTCTTCTGCGCGGAGATGGTCGACTTGATGCCGTACTTCTCCTGCAACAGCCGCAGGTACTGGCCCGCCATCGCGCTCTCGAAGGCGCCCACCAGCTTGGGCCCGTTCCCCAGCGCCTGCACGGTGTACGGCGGGACCAGCGGCCGGTTGTCCACCAGTACGGCCTCACCGGCCGCGCGGATCGCGGAGAGCGCGGTGAGCCGCTGCCCGTTGATCGCGACGGCCTCCGCGCCGGAGGACCAGAGCCCGTTCACCACCAGTTGCAGGTCACGGTCCCGCAGCCGTCCGCTGTTCGAGAAGCCCTGCCCGCTGCGCGGGTCGACGTTGCCGCCGGCGCCCGTACCGGTCGCGTCCTCCAGCACCAGCTTGACGCCGGGCCCGGTCACCTCGGCCAGGCCGACCGCACCGGCCAGGACGGCCGGGTCGACCTCCCCCGGAGCGAGTGCCTGCTGCTGGGTGCTGTCGACCCTGCGCCGCAGTTCCTGGACCTGCTTCTGGAGCTGGTCCGCCGACCCGTTGGAGTCGTTGATCCGGTGGATCAGGGCGTCGCGCTCCTTGGCGAGCGTCGGCTCGGCCTCGTGCGCGTTCACGGCCCCGACCGTGAGGACCGCGCCCACCAGGGCCAGCCCGGCCCCCAGCGTGAGAAGCCCCCGCGCCGTACCGGGTATCCGGTGCGGACCGTCGCCGCCCCGTGCCGCAGCCGCCTCGGCGTACCCCTCGTCGAGGCTGTGGTCCATCACATTGGTCAGCAGGGACATCGAGGCATCCGGACGGTTGTACCGTCCACTGCTGGCACTCGGCGTCGGCGTCGCTGACATGCGGACCATCGTCCCACGACCGACGAGGGCCCCGTACACAACCCCTGACCTGCATACACATCAAAACGGACCGACCGCCACCAACCACCCGAAACGGACAGCGGGGCGGTGCGGCACCAGCCGCCCGCCCCGCCGCCGACCCGTCACCGGGCTCCGGCCGTCACCTCCCGGCGCCGTCGACCACCGCCGCCCATTCGTCCAGCAGCGCCTCGGTCGCCTCGTCGTCCGGGCCCTCGGCCCACAGGTGGGTGACCGCCTCGGCCGGGTCCGGCAGCACCAGCGTCCACCGCCCGTCCGCCTCGACGACCCGGACACCGTCCGTGGTGTCCAGCTGCCGGCTGCCGGCCGCCTCCACCACCGAACGCATGACCATGCCCTTCGCCGCCCACGGCGTCGCGATGTCCCGGCGGCGGATGTGCGCCTGCGGGATCCGCGCGTCGATCTGGCTCAGCGTGAGCTGGGTCCGGGCGACCAGCCCGACCAGCCGGACGAACGCCGCGGCGCCGTCCAGCACACCGCTGAACTCCGGCACGACGAAGCCGCCGCGCCCGTCCCCGCCGAACACCGTGCCCTCGGCGGCTGCCGCCTTCGCCAGGTCGTCCGGCGTGGTCGTGGTCCAGGTGACCTGCGTGCCGTGGTACGCCGCGACCTGCTCGGCGATCCGCGTCGTGGTCACCGGCAGCGCCACCTGCCCGCTCCGCCGCTCGGCCGCGACCAGGTCCAGCAGGACCAGCAGCGCCCGGTCGTCGTCGATGACCCGGCCCAGCTCGTCCACGAAGGCCACTCGCTCGCCCACCGGGTCGAAGCGGACCCCGAAGGCGGCCCGGGACGACGCCACCAGCTCGCCCAGCCGGGCGAGCCCGGCGCGCCGCTCCTCGGCGTCCTCGGTGGGCCGGGACTCGTCCAGCCCGCTGGAGACACTGAGCGCCTCGACCCCGAGCCGACCGAGGATGCTCGGCAGGACGAGCCCGGCGCTGCCGTGCGCGGTGTCCACGACGACCTTCAGACCGGCCTCGCGCACCCCGGTGGTGTCGACGGCCCGCAGCAGGTTGCCCGCGTAGGAGTCGAAGACGCTGGACGGGAAGGTGAGGTCCCCGATCTCGCCGGGGAAGGCCCGGCGGTACTCCTGGCGCGCGTAGACCCGGTCGAGCTTGCGCTGCCCGGCCTGCGAGAGGTCGGCCCCGCGCTCGTCGAAGAAGAGGATGTCCAGCGAGTCCGGCACCCCGGGCGTGGTCCGCAGGAAGATCCCGCCGGCACTGCCCCGGGCCGTGTGCTGCCGGGCCACCGGCATCGGCACGTTCTCCAGGTCGCGGACGTCGATCGCGCTGGTCTGCAGCCCGGAGATCATCGCCCGCTTCAGGGCGCGCGCACCTCGCGAGTGGTCACGCGCGATGGTGACGGTCGCGCCCTTCTTCAGCGTCGTCGCGTACGCGCCGGCGAGCCGTACGGCCAGCTCGGGGGTGATCTCGACGTTCAGGATCCCGGAGACACCCCGCAGCCCGAACAGGTGCTCCTGCCCGCGGGACTCCCAGATCACCGAGGTGTTGACGACCGCGCCGGCCTCGATGGTCTTGAACGGGTAGACCCGGACGTTGGCCGCGATGATCGACTCCTCGCCGATCAGGCACTCGTCCCCGATCACCGCGCCGTCCTCGATCCGCGCGGCCCGCATGACATCGGTGTTCTTGCCGACCACACAGCCCCGCAGATTGCTCTGCGGCCCCACGTAGACGTTGTCGTGGATGACCGACCGGTGCAGGAACGCCCCGCGCTTCACGACCACGTTGCTGCCGAGCACGGTGTGTTCGCGGATCTCCACGCCGGCCTCGACCTTGGCGTAGTCCCCGATGTAGAGCGGCCCGCGGAGAACCGCCTCCGGGTCGACCTCGGCGCCCTCGGCGACCCAGACCCCGGGCGAGATCTCGAACCCGTCGATCTCGACGTCGACCTTGCCCTCCAGGACGTCCGCCTGGGCCTTGCCATAGCTCTCGTGGGTGCCCACGTCCTCCCAGTAGCCCTCGGCGACGTACCCGTAGACCCGCTTGCCCTCCTTCAGCAGCTGCGGGAACACGTCACTCGACCAGTCGACGGACTCACCCGCCGCGACGTAGTCGAAGACCTCGGGTTCCATGACGTAGATACCGGTGTTCACCGTGTCCGAGAAGACCTGCCCCCAGGTCGGCTTCTCCAGGAAGCGCTCCACGCGCCCCTCGTCATCGGTGATCGTGATACCGAACTCCAGTGGATTCGGCACCCTGGTGAGACAGACGGTGACCAGTGCGTTCTTACTACGGTGAAACGCGATCAATTCGGAGAGGTCGAAGTCGGTCAGTGCGTCACCGGAGATCACCAGAAAGGAGTCGTCCTTCAGGGCGTCCTCGGCGTTCTTGACACTCCCCGCAGTGCCCAGTGGCGTCTCCTCGTTGGCATAGGTGAGATTCATGCCCAACTCTTCACCGTCACCGAAGTAGTTCTTGACCAGTGAGGCCAGGAACTGGACGGTCACGACGGTGTCGGAGAGGCCGTGCCGCTTCAGCAGCCGCAGCACGTGCTCCATGATCGGCCTGTTGACCACGGGAAGCAGCGGCTTCGGCATGCTGGAGGTCATCGGGCGGAGTCGGGTGCCTTCGCCCCCCGCCATTACAACGGCTTTCATTACGGGTGCGTCCTCCTTCGCGGTGTGGACCCTGCAGGTCCATCAAACCGTTCCAGAGGGGGTCTACCCGGAAGATATCGTCCGACGCACCGTGTCGCCGTGGGACTTCTCTCAGATCCCGTCCCGGGATCGCGTCTCAGACAGTGGACGCGGAGGAGGCCGAGCTGCCCCGGATGATCTGGCGCGCCTGGACGGCGTAGAGAATGCCGGCCCACCAGTACAGGGCGGTCCCCCACCAGATGAAGGCCCAGCTCACGATCTCGGCCGGCCGGGCGATCCAGCTGTCCCCGGCGCCGAGCAGCAGAAGCGGAAACGCGTACATCAGATTGAAGGTCGCGGCCTTCCCCAGGAAACTCACCTGCAACGGCCCGTAGCCGTGCCGGTTGAGAAGGGGAAGGAGCGCGGCGATAAACAGCTCACGCGCAATCAGGATCGCCGTCAGCCACCACGGCAGGATCTCACGCCAGGTCAGGCCGAGGAGCGTGGAGAGCACATAGAGCCGGTCCGCCAGCGGATCCAGCAGCTGCCCCACGCGGCTGATCTGCCCCCACCGGCGGGCGAGTTTCCCGTCCAGGTAATCACTGATACCGCTGAGCATCAGAATCAGCAATGCCCAGCCGTCGTTGTTCGGCCCGTCGAACACCGGCCAGAGGATCAGCCAGAGAAAGAGCGGAACACCGACCAGCCGGCCCATGCTCAGCAGGTTGGGGATGGTGAGGACGCGATCGGTCTGGACCCGCGTCTCCTGGACCTCCACCCGGGGGCCTCCTGTCATGTGTGGCAACTTCGCACGTTGACCTTACAACAGAAAAGCCCCCGCCCGGTTCCCCGGCGGGGGCTTCTCCATAAGAATTGTTCGGCGGCGTCCTACTCTCCCACAGGGTCCCCCCTGCAGTACCATCGGCGCTGTGAGGCTTAGCTTCCGGGTTCGGAATGTAACCGGGCG
>NZ_JBHXKE010000295.1:0-9951 GCF_042722765.1 Kitasatospora sp. NPDC058406 | reverse complement strand
ACCCACCACCGCACCCTCACCATCTCCTCCCGCCCCGAACACACCACCACCTGGACCCTCCACGCCACCGGCACCCTCACCACCCCACCACCGGCCACCGGGGCGGACCTGGTCGGCTGGCCGCCCCGGCGGGCCGAGGCGGTGGACCTGGACGGCCTCTACGACCGGTTCGCCGAGGCCGGCTACGACTACGGCCCCGCCTTCCGGGGCCTGACCGCCGCCTGGCGACGCGACGACGAGGTGTTCGCGGAGATCGCGCTGGACCCGCGCCAGCACGCCGACGCCACCGGCTGCACCGCGCACCCGGCCCTGCTGGACGCCGCGCTGCAGGCCAGCGCGCTGCTGACCGGTCAGGACGGGCAGGCCCGGCTGCCGTTCAGCTGGACCGGGGTGAGCGCCCACGCGAGCGGCGCGACCTCGCTGCGGGTCCGCGTGTCGGCGGACGGCCCGGAGGCGGTGCGGCTCGACGCGTACGACCTGGCGGGCCGCCCGGTCCTGACGGTGGACTCGCTGGTGCTGCGCCCGGTGGGAGCCGGCGCGTTCGCACCGGCGGCCGACGGGGACCGGCTGTTCCGGCTGGACTGGCAGGCCGTCGGCGGCGGTCCGGTCGGCTCCTGGGTCCCGCTCGACGCGTTCGACCCGACCGGCGGGGAGGAGCCCGTCCCGCCCGTGCTGTTCGCCGACTGCCCGACCGGTGACGGCACCGGCGCGGACGACGGCGGTACGGACGACAGCGGTACGGACGGCGGTGCCGGCGCCACCGGGAGCACCGACGGGCCCGATCCGGCGGCCCGTCTGCACCGCACGGTCGCAGGCGCCCTCGCGCTGGTCCGGAACTGGCTGGCCGCGGAGCGGTTCGCCGACTCCCGGCTGGTGCTGCGCACCGTCGGCGCGGTGCACACCCGCCCCGGCGACCGGCCGGTGGACCTGGCCCAGGCGGCGGTCTGGGGCCTGCTGCGCAGTGTGCAGAACGAGCACCCGGACCGCTTCGTCCTGCTCGACACCGAGCACCCCGGCATCCTGCCGAGCTCGCTGCCGCCCGAGGGCGAGAACCAGCTCGCCCTGCGCGGCTCGGAGTTCCTGGTGCCGAGGCTGGCCGCCGCGGCGCGCCCGGAGCTGCTGACACCCCCGCCGGGCGAGCCGCTCTGGCGGCTGGAGGCCACCGGTGACGGCACCCCGGAGGGCGTGGCGCTGCTGCCGTACGTGCCCGCGCCGCTGGGCGCCGGCGAGGTGCGGATCGCGGTCCGCGCGGCGGGCATGAACTTCCGGGACGTCGCGGTGACCCTCGGACTGACCCCGGACCAGCAGGGCCTGGGCAGCGAGGGCGCGGGCGTGGTGCTGGAGGTCGGCGCCGAGGTCACCGACCTGGCGCCGGGTGACCGGGTGCTCGGGATCTTCGGCTCGGCCTTCGGCCCCCGGGCGGTGGCGGACCGGCGCACGGTGGCGCGGATCCCGGACGGCTGGTCGTTCGCGCAGGCCGCCTCCGTGCCGGTCGTCTACCTGACCGCCTACTACGGCCTGTTCGACCTCGGCGGCCTGCGCCACGGGGAGTCGGTGCTGGTCCACGCGGCGAGCGGCGGAGTGGGCCTGGCCGCCGTCCAGCTGGCCCGGCACGCCGGGGCCGAGGTCTTCGGCACGGCGAGCGAGCACAAGTGGGGGGTGCTGCGCGAGGCCGGTCTGCCGGACGGACGGCTGGCCTCCTCGCGCACGCTGGAGTTCGCCGACCGGTTCCTCGCGGCCACGCTGGGACGCGGGGTGGACGTGGTCCTGAACTGCCTGGCGCGGGAGTTCGTGAACGCCTCGCTGCGGCTGCTGCCGGGCGGCGGGCGGTTCCTGGAGCTCGGCAAGACCGACATCCGGTCGGCCGAGCGGATCGCGGCCGACCATCCGGGGGTCGGCTACCGGGCCTTCGACCTGATGGAGGCCGGCCCCGAGCGGATCGGCGAGATGCTGACCGAGATCCTGGCGCTGTTCGACCGCGGCGTGCTCACCCCCCTGCCGCTGACCTGCTGGGACGTCCGCGAGGCGCCGCAGGCCCTGCGGCACCTGAGCCAGGCCCGGCACGTGGGCAAGAACGTGCTGCTGCTGCCCACCCCGCTCGACCCCGAGGGCACGGTGCTGATCACCGGCGGCACCGGCACGCTGGGCCGCCTGGTGGCCCGGCACCTGGTGACCGGGCACGGCGTGCGCCACCTGCTGCTGGCGAGCCGGCGCGGGCCGCAGGCCGAGGACGCCGGGGCGCTGGTGGCCGAACTGGCCGAACTGGGCGCGCGGGCCACGGTGGCGGCCTGCGACGTCGCGGACCGCGGCGCGCTGGCCGGGTTGCTGGCGGGCGTGCCCGGGGACCGTCCGCTGACGGCCGTGGTGCACACGGCCGGCCTGCTGGACGACGGGCTCGCCGAGTCGCTGACGGACGAGCAGTTGTCCCGGGTCCTGCGGCCCAAGGCGGACGCGGCGATCGCGCTGCACGAGCTGACCGCCGACGAGGACCTGGCGGCCTTCGTGCTGTTCTCCTCCGGCGCCGGCCTGCTCGGCACCCCCGGGCAGGCCAACTACGCGGCGGCGAACGCCGTCCTGGACGGCCTGGCGGTCCGGCGCGGGGCCGAGGGGCGGCCGGGGCTGTCCGTCGGCTGGGGCCTGTGGGAGGAGCGCAGCGCGCTCACCGAGCGGATCGGCGGCGCCGAGCTGCGCCGGATGGCCCGGGGCGGGGTGGGCGCGCTCTCCTCCGCCGAGGGCCTGGCGCTGCTGGACCTGGCGCTGGCCGGCCCGCACCCCTACCTGCTGGCGGCCCGGGTCGACCGGGCGGCGCTGCGCGCGGACGGGCCGTCGCTGTGGAGCGGGCTGGTCCGCCGTTCCAGGCCGCGGGCCGCGGTGGCCAGGCCGGGCGGGCAGGCCGCGAGCGGTCTGCTGGAGCAGCTCGCGACGCTGAGCGCCGCCGAGTCGCACCGGCTGCTGCTCGACCTGGTGCGCGGTCACGCCGCCGCCGTCCTCGGGCACTCCTCGCCGGAGCGGATCCGGCCGGCCCGCCCGTTCAAGGAGATCGGTTTCGACTCGCTGACCGGCGTCGAGCTGCGCAACCGCCTCGTGACCGCGACCGGGGTCCGGCTGCCGGCCGCCATGGTCTTCGACTACCCGACGCCGGAGGCGCTGGCCCGCCGGCTGGCGGCGAAGGCCGCCGAGCGCTCCCCCGCCGCGACCGCCGCGGACCCGGACGCCCTGCTCGCCGGTCTGGAGCAGTGGGAGGCCATGCTCGCGACGCTCGACCCCGAGGCCCCGGTCCGCGAGGAACTGGCGCGCCGGCTGCGCGAGGTGCTGGCGCGCACCGCGGAGCGCCCGCCGGCCGGGGCAGCGAGCGCCGACGCCATCGTCGCCGCGACCGACGACGAGATCTTCGCCTATCTCGACCAGCAGTTGGAGGGGCAGTGAGGCCTCCGCGCCCGACGGCGCGCGCACACGCCCCCGCGCAGGACTCCCCCCTCCTCAAGACGAAGGTGCAGGAAACCCCGTGAGCGACCAGAAGCTGCGCGACTACCTCAACCGCGTGACCATCGACCTCCAGCAGACCCGGGAGCGGCTGCGCGAGGCCGAGGCCAAGAGCCACGAGCCGATCGCCATCGTCTCGATGAGCTGCCGCTTCGGCGGCGGGGTGAGCACCCCGGAGGACCTCTGGGAGCTGCTGGCCGCCGACCGGGACGCGATGACCGGCCTGCCCGGCGACCGGGGCTGGGACCTGGGCGCGCTCGCGGCCGGCGGTTCCCCGGCGCGCGGCGCGTTCCTGGACGACGCGGGCGGCTTCGACCCGGCGTTCTTCGGGATCAGCCCGCGCGAGGCGGTCGCCATGGACCCGCAGCAGCGGCTGCTGCTGCTCGCCTGCTGGGAGGCCGTGGAGCGGGCCGGCATCGACCCGCACGCGCTGCGCGGGAGCTCCACCGGCGTCTACGTGACCGCCGTGGACCAGGGGTACGGCACGCTGGGGCAGAGCGCCCCGGAGGCCGTCAAGGGCTTCCTGATGACCGGCAACGCGATCAGCGTGCTCTCGGGCCGGGTCTCGTACGCGATGGGTCTGGAGGGCCCGTCGCTGAGCGTGGACACCGCCTGCTCGGCCTCGCTGGTCGCCCTGCACCTGGCCGCCCAGGCCCTGCGGTCCGGCGAGTGCTCGCTGGCGCTGGTCGGCGGCGCCAACGTGATGGCCCTGCCCGGCGCCTTCCTGGAGATCGCCCGGCAGGGCGGGATGGCGGCGGACGGCCGGTGCAAGCCGTTCGCGGCGGCCGCGGACGGCACCGGCTGGGGCGAGGGCGTCGGCGTACTGCTGGTCGAACGGCTCTCCGAGGCGCGGCGCAACGGCCACCCGGTGCTCGCCGTGCTGCGCGGCTCGGCCATCAACCAGGACGGCGCCAGCAACGGCCTGACCGCCCCCAACGGCCCCTCCCAGCAGCGGGTCATCCAGGCCGCGCTGGCCGACGCCGGTCTGTCCGGCGCCGACGTCGACGTGGTCGAGGGGCACGGCACCGGCACCACGCTCGGCGACCCGATCGAGGCGGACTCGCTGCTGGCCACCTACGGGCAGGGGCGCCCGGCGGACCGGCCGCTGTGGCTGGGCTCGCTGAAGTCCAACATCGGCCACACCCAGGCCGCGGCCGGTGTGGCGGGCGTGATCAAGATGGTGCTGGCGATGCGGCACGGGGTGCTGCCGCGCACCCTCCACGTGGACGCGCCCACCCCGCACGTCGACTGGTCGGCGGGGGACGTGGAGCTGCTGACCGAGGCACGGGACTGGCGGCCGGAAGGGCGCCCGCGCCGGGCCGGCGTCTCCTCCTTCGGGATGAGCGGCACCAACGCGCACGTGGTGCTGGAGGAGGCCCCGGCGGCGGAGCCCGCGCAGGCCGTGCCCGCCGGCCGGCCGGCGGCGGTGCCGTGGCTGGTCTCCGGGCAGAGCCCGGAGGCGCTGCGGGCCCAGGCGGCCCGGCTGGCCGCGCACCTCTCGGCCCGCCCCGAGCTGCGTCCGGTGGACGTCGGCCGCGCGCTGGCCACCACCCGGTCGGCCTTCGAGCACCGCGCGGCGGTGGTGGGCGCGGAGCCCGGCGACCTGCTGCGCGGGCTGACCGCCCTGGCCGAGGACGCCTCCGCGCCGGGCGCGGTGTCCGCCCGCGCGTTCGGCGACGGGCGGGACCGGACGGTGTTCGTCTTCCCCGGCCAGGGCTCGCAGTGGCTGGGCATGGCCCGAGAGCTGCTCGTCGAATCCCCGGTCTTCGCCCGCTCGGTGGCCGACTGCGCCGAGGCCCTGGAACCGCACGTGGGCTGGTCGCTCGTCGAGGTGCTGCGCGACGAGCCGGGCGCGCCGCCGCTGGAGCGGATCGACGTGGTGCAGCCGACGCTGTGGGCGGTGATGGTGTCGCTGGCCGCGCTGTGGCGCTCGTACGGCGTCGAACCGGCCGCCGTGGTCGGCCACAGCCAGGGGGAGATCGCCGCCGCCGTGGTGGCGGGCGCGCTGAGTCTGGCGGACGGCGCCAAGATCGTCGCACTGCGCAGCCGGCTCCAGCGGCCGCTGTCCGGCACCGGCGCGATGGCCACGGTGAACCTGCCGGCCGCGCGGGTGCGCGAGCGGCTGCGCCGCTGGGAGGGCCGGCTGTCCGTGGCCGCCGTCAACAGCCCGACCTCGGTGGTGGTCTCCGGCGACCCGGCCGAGCTGGCCGAGTTGCTGGCCGCGTGCGAGGCCGAGGGGATCCGGACCCGGCGGGTGGCCGTCGACGTGGCGAGCCACTCGGCGCACGTGGAGAGCGTGCGCGAGGAACTGTTGGCGGCGCTGGCCGACGTACGGCCGCTGGAGGGCCGGGTGCCGTTCCACTCCGCCGTCACCGGCGGGCGGCTGGACGCCGCCCGGTTGGACGCCGGCTACTGGTTCCGCAACCTGCGCGAGACCGTGGACTTCGACGCGGCCCTGCGTTCGGCGCTCGGCCACGACGGCGCGGCGCTGGTGGAGATCAGCCCGCACCCGGTGCTGGCCGTGCCGATGCAGGACGTGCTGGAGGACGTCGGGCACACCGACACCGTGGTGCTCGGCACGCTGCGCCGCGACGAGGGCGGGCTCGCGCGGCTCCTGTTCGCGCTGGCCCAGGCGCAGGTGAACGGCGTGCCGGTGGACTTCTCGCCGCTCTTCGACGCGCACCCGGGCGGCCCGGTGGAACTGCCCACCTACGCGTTCCAGTACCGCCCGTTCTGGCTGGACACCTCGGCCTCGCCGGTGGCGGCCGCCGACCCGGCCGACACCGACTTCTGGGCCGCCGTGGACCGCGAGGACGCCGACGCGGTGGCGGCGACGCTGGGCGTGAGCGCGGACGGCTGGCGCGAGGTGCTGGCACCGCTGGCCGGCTGGCGGCGCCACCGCCACGACCGGACCGTGCTGGACGGCTGGCGCTACCGGCTCGCCTGGCGCCGCCTGCCCGAGCCCGCGGCCACCGCGCCGCAGGGCACCTGGCTGCTGGTCAGCGGCGCCGGGGCGCCCGACGCGGACCCGGTGGGCGAGCGGCTGGCCGCCCTGCTGACCGCGGCCGGCGCCGAGGTGCTCCCGGTCTTCGTCGACGATCCCTCGGTCGACCGGGACACGCTGGCCGAGCGGCTGCGCGCGGCGCTGGAGGGCCGCCCCCGGCCGACCGGGGTGGTCAGCCTGCTCGGGCTGGACGACCGGGCGGTGCCCGGACTGCCCGCGCTCCCGGCCGGTCTGGCGGCGACCACCACGCTGGTGCAGGCCCTGCTGGAGCTGGACGCCGGGGCACCGCTGTGGTGCCTGACCCGGGGCGCGGTCGCCACCGGCGGAAGCGAGCGGCCGAGCCACCCGCTGCGGGCCCAGGTCTGGGGCCTGGGCCGGGTGGTGGCGCTGGAGCACCCGGCGCTCTGGGGCGGCCTCGTGGACCTGCCGCCCCTCGACGGGCCGTCGGCACGGGACGACGCGCGGGCGGCGGCCGACGAGCGGACGCGGGACGACGAGCAGGCGCTCGGGCGGCTGCTCGCGCTGCTGGCGGGCGACGGCGCCGAGGACCAGGTGGCGCTGCGCCCGGACGGGGTGTTCGCCCGCCGGCTGGTGCGGGCCGCCCAGGCCACGGCCCGGCGCGACTGGCGCCCGAGCGGCACCGTGCTGATCACCGGCGGCACCGGCGGCCTGGGCGCCCAGGTGGCCCGGCAGCTGGCCCGGACCGGCGCCGAGCACCTGGTGCTGGTCAGCCGGCGCGGCGAACGGGCACCCGGCGCCGCCGAGCTGGCCCGCGAGCTGGGCGTGCTGGGCTGCCGGGTCACCCTGGCCGCCTGCGACCTGGCCGACCTCACCGCGCTGCGCGCGCTGGTGGACGGGCTGGCCACGGCCGGCGACCCGGTGCGCGCCGTACTGCACACCGCCGCCGCCGTGCAGCTCGGCACCGTCCGGGAGCTCGGGCCCCAGGAACTGGCGGCCACCCTGGAGGCCAAGGCCCTGGGCGCGGCCCACCTCGACGAGATCTTCCGGGACACCGAGCTGGACGCCTTCGTGCTGTTCTCCTCGGTCTCCGGCGCGTGGGGCAGCGCGGACCACGGCGCCTACGCGGCGGCCAACGCCTACCTGGACGCGCTGGCCGAGCACCGGCGCGGCCGGGGCCTGGCGGCCACCTCGATCGTCTGGGGCATCTGGAGCGCGGCCGGCGGCGGGCTGGCCACCACCGAGCTGGAGCGCCAGCTGATGGAGCGGGGCATCCCGTTCCTGGACCCCCGGCTCGCGCTCGCGGGCCTGCAACGGGTGCTGGACGACGACGAGACGACCGTCCTGGTCGCCGATGTCGACTGGGCGCGGTTCGTGCCGGTCTTCACCTCGGTGCGGCCCAGCCCGCTGATCGCCGAGATCCCCGAGGTCAGGGCGCTGGCGGAGGCGGCCGAGGCCGAGCGGGGCGAGGACGGCGAGGCGGGCGCCGCGCTGCGCCGCGCCCTGCGCGGGCAGTCCGACGCCGAGGTGGACCGGATCCTGCTGGAGCTGGTCCGCCGGCACGCCGCCGACGTGCTCGGGCACGACTCGGTGGACGCCGTCACGCCCACCCGCGCCTTCCGCGAGCTGGGCTTCGACTCGCTGATCGCCGTCGAGCTGCGCAACCGCCTGAACGCGGCCACCGGCCTGCGGCTGCGCACCACCGTGGTCTTCGACCACTCCTCGGCACAGGCCCTGGCCACCGCGCTGCGCGGCGAACTGCTGCTCGACCGGGCGCGGCCGGAGCCCGCGTCGGCCGGCACCGCGGGCGACCCGGACGAACCGATCGCCATCGTCTCGATGAGCTGCCGCTTCCCCGGCGGGATCGACGAGCCGGAGAAGCTGTGGCAGCTGCTGCTGGACGGCGGCGAGGCGATCGGCGCGCTGCCCACCGACCGCGGCTGGCCCGCCGACCTGTACGACCCGGACCCGGACCGGGCCGGCCACTCGTACGTCAAGGAGGGCGGCTTCCTGTACGACGCGGGCGACTTCGATCCGGCGTTCTTCGGGATCAGCCCGCGCGAGGCGGTCGCCATGGACCCGCAGCAGCGGCTGCTGCTGGAGAGCTCCTGGGAGGCGCTGGAGCGGGCCGGTCTCGATCCGGCCGGGCTGCGGGAGAGCCGGACCGGGGTCTTCGTCGGCGTCAACTACCAGGACTACACCTCGATCGCGGCCGCCGGCGCGCCGGAGGGCACCGAGGGCCACCTGGTGGCGGGGGCCGCGGCCTCCGTCGTCTCCGGGCGGGTCTCGTACACGCTGGGCCTGGAGGGTCCGGCGATCACCGTCGACACCGCGTGCTCCTCCTCGCTGGTCGCCCTGCACCTGGCGGCGCAGGGGCTGCGCAGCGGCGACTGCTCGCTGGCGCTGGCCGGCGGCGTGGCCGTGATGGCCACCCCGGGCGTGTTCGTCGGTTTCTCGCGCCAGCGCGGGCTGGCCGCCGACGGGCGCTGCAAGGCCTTCGGTGCGAGCGCGGACGGCATGGGTCTGGCCGAGGGCGTGGGCGTGGTGCTGCTGGAGCGGCTCTCCGACGCGCGCCGCAACGGCCACCCGGTGCTCGCGGTGCTGCGCGGTTCGGCGGTCAACCAGGACGGTGCCAGCAACGGCCTGTCGGCGCCCAACGGGCTGGCCCAGCAGCGGGTGATCCGTCAGGCGCTGGCGAACTCCGGGCTGTCGGCCGCCGAGGTGGACGCGGTGGAGGCGCACGGCACCGGCACCACGCTGGGCGACCCGATCGAGGCGGACGCGCTGCTGGCGACCTACGGGCGGGAGCGGCCCGGGGACCGGCCGCTGTGGCTGGGTTCGCTGAAGTCCAACATCGGCCACACCCAGGCCGCCTCGGGCGTCGCCGGGGTGATCAAGAGCGTGCTGGCGCTGCGTCACGCCGTCCTGCCCAGGACCCTGCACGCGGACGAGCGGACCCCGCACGTCGACTGGTCGGCGGGCGCGGTCGAGCTGCTGACCGAGGCGCGCCCGTGGGAGACCGAGGACGGGCGCCCGCGCCGGATCGCCGTCTCGTCGTTCGGTTTCAGCGGCACCAACGCGCACGCCGTCCTGGAGCAGGCCCCCGAGGAGGCCGTCGCCCCGCCGCGGGAGCGCGCACCCGCCGAACTGCCCTGGCCGGTGTCGGCCAGGAGCGCGGAGGCGCTGGCCGCGCTGGCCGGCCGGCTCGGCGGGCAGCTGCGCGCCACCGGTGGCGATCCGGTGGACGTCGGCCACTCGCTGGCGACCGGGCGGGGTGCCTTCGAACACCGGGCGGTGCTGCTTGGCGGCGACCGGGCGGGCGCGCTGGCGGCGCTGGCCGCCGGCGGCCAGGACCAGCACCTCGTGCGGGGCGTCGCGGACGCCGGCGGCCGTCGGGTCTTCGTCTTCCCGGGGCAGGGCTCGCAGTGGGCCGGCATGGCCGTCGAACTCCTCGACACCGCACCCGTCTTCGCCGAGAAGATGAACCAGTGCGAACAGGCCCTCGC
>NZ_JBHXKE010000294.1:0-9991 GCF_042722765.1 Kitasatospora sp. NPDC058406 | reverse complement strand
CACCCGCCGGGCGCGCATCGACTCGCCGGCGGCGGTCGCGGCGCGGGCCGACGCACCGGAGAGCGGCCCGGGGTCCCGGGCCAGCGCTGCCGCGGTCCGGGCGGCGGTGGCGGCGGCGTCCGCGGTGAGCAGCCGGTAGGGCCGGGCCCGGGGTTCGGGCAGCAGCACCGTCTCGGCGGCGACGAGCAGCCCGAACCCGACCGCCGTCCCCACCAGGCGGGCCGGCAGCTCGTCCGGCGCGTACGGGGGGAAGCACGGGAGGATGTACATCAGCTGCAGCCCCGGGGCGGCGCCGGCGAGGCGCGGGCCGGCCACCGCGGCGAAGGCGAGGACGAAGCCGACCGCCAGCATGCCCGCCACGGCCGTCCAGGTGCGGCCCGCGAGGGCGGTGCCGGCGGCCACCAGCAGCCAGGCGACGGGCAGGACCCGGAGCAGGACGGCGGCCCGCTGGCGGCCGGTGCCGGGGATGCGGGAGAGCGCCGCCATCGCCACCGAGGAGAACAGGGCGTAGAGCGCCGCGACCGGCTCGTCGAGGCCGTACAGGCAGACGAGGAACCCGGTGGACGCGGCCAGCGTGACCCGCAGCGCCCGCCGACCGGCGAGCGCCGCCTCCCCGCCGCCGGTGCGCAACCCGTCGACGGCCCGGCGTACCGCCCGGAGCGGGCCACGGGGCGGCGGGGCGTCCTCGGACATCGGCTGCCTGCCCCTCGGATCGGCTGAGGCCCCCGTCCCTTCCATCCTGCCCACGGCCGGGGGAGGCTGCGAGCCCGCGGTCCCGGCGGTGGGGGCCTCGGG
Organism: Kitasatospora sp. NPDC058406; assembly: GCF_042722765.1. Taxonomy (NCBI): domain Bacteria; kingdom Bacillati; phylum Actinomycetota; class Actinomycetes; order Kitasatosporales; family Streptomycetaceae; genus Kitasatospora; species Kitasatospora sp. NPDC058406. Next base: position 9,196 of record NZ_JBHXKE010000294.1, on the reverse strand, counting down.
GCCGCCGTCGGTCCCGGAGCGGTCCCGTGTCCCGCCGCGCCGGCCCGCGGTGGCAGGATGCTTGCGTCCGGTGTCGTCCGGGTCAGGCCCGTGCGGGGCGCACGGCGGTCCCGGGAAGCGAAGGAGGCCCGATGGGCCGCAGGAACCACCACGTCGCCGTCCTCGTGCTGGAGGGCGCGAAGCCGTTGGACGTGGGCATCCCCGCGCAGGTCTTCTCCAGCCGGCCGAGCATGCCGTACACGGTGCGGGTCTGCGGCGCCGCCCCCGGGCTCGTGACCGGTGGGGACGGCCTCTCGTACCACGTGGCCGACGGCCTGGAGGCCGTGGCGGACGCGGACACCGTCTTCGTCCCCGGCTACCGGGACCCGGTGACCACGGAGCCGCCGCCGGCCGTCGTCGAGGCGCTGGTGGCGGCCCACGCGCGGGGCGCCCGGCTGGCGGCCATCTCGACCGGGGCGTTCGCGCTGGCGGCCACGGGCCTGCTCGACGGGAAGAAGGCGACGACCCACTGGCACTACACGAAGGCCCTGGCCGAGCGGCACCCGCGGGTGCGGGTGGACGAGAACGTGCTGTTCGTGGACGAGGGCGAGGTGCTGACGTCGGCGGGCGCGGCGTCCGGGATCGACCTGTGCCTGCACCTGGTGCGGCGCGACCACGGGGTCGGGCTCTCCAACCACGTGGCGAGGCGGCTGGTGGCCGCGCCCTACCGCAGCGGCGGGCAGGCGCAGTACGTACCGCGCAGCGTGCCCGAGCCCTTGGGCGACCTCTTCGCGAGCACCCGGGAGTGGGCGCTGGCCCACCTCGCCGAACCGCTGACGCTCGAAGCGCTCGCCCGCAACGCGCGGGTGTCGGCGCGCACCTTCTCCCGGCGCTTCGTGGAGGACACCGGCTACACGCCGATGCAGTGGGTGCTGCGGGCCCGCCTCGACGTGGCCCGCGAGCTGCTCGAACGCACGGACCTGGGGGTGGAGCAGATCGCGGACCGGGTCGGGCTGGGCACGGGCGCGAACCTGCGCCTGCACTTCCACCGGGTCCTCGGCACCTCGCCCACCGAGTACCGCCACACCTTCGCGGCCCGCGACGCCTGAGAGCGGTCTCCGGAAGCGATTCCGGCCGCGTTTCCGGCGGCGGAGAGGCGGCGGAGAGGGCGTGGCGGGATCCTTGCGCCCGGTGGCGCTGATCGTGGCGAGATCCTTGCGCACCGTGTCGATCAGGCCCCTGTCCGGCCGGTTCCCCGGATCCGATCATGGAGGAGCAACGAAACGACAAGGGAGCCGCAATGACCCGCATCGCCATCAACGGTTTCGGCCGCATCGGACGCAACAGCCTCCGCGCGCTGCTGGGGCGCGGCAGCGACCTCGAAGTGGTCGCCGTCAACGACCTCACCGCGCCCGACTCGCTCGCCCACCTGCTCAAGTACGACAGCGCGCTCGGCCGCTTCGACCGCTCGGTCGCGGTCGACGGGAACGACCTCGTGGTCGACGGCCGCCGTATCAAGGTGCTCGCCGAGCGCGACCCCGCCGCCCTGCCGTGGGCCGAGCTCGGCGTCGACATCGTGCTCGAAGCCACCGGCCGGTTCACCGCGGCCGACGCCGCCCGCGCGCACATCGAGGCCGGCGCCCGGCGGGTCCTGGTGAGCGCGCCGTCCGACGGCGCCGACGTCACGCTCGCCTACGGCGTGAACACCGACGCCTACGACCCGGCCTCGCACGTGATCGTCTCCAACGCCTCGTGCACCACCAACGCCCTGGCCCCGCTGGCGCAGGTGCTGGACGACCTGGCCGGCATCGAGCACGGCTTCATGACGACCGTGCACGCCTACACGCAGGAGCAGAACCTCCAGGACGGCCCGCACCGCGACCTGCGGCGCGCCCGCGCCGCCGGCGTGAACATCGTGCCCACCACCACCGGCGCCGCCAAGGCCATCGGCCTGGTCCTGCCGAACCTCGACGGCAAGCTGTCGGGCGACTCGATCCGCGTGCCGGTCCCGGTCGGCTCGATCGTCGAGCTGAACACGACGGTCGCGCGGGACGTGACCCTGGACGAGGTGCTCGCCGCCTACCGCACCGCCGCCGACGGCCGGCTCAAGGGCATCCTCGACTACGCGGACGAGCCGCTGGTCTCGGGCGACATCACCGGCGAGCCGGCGTCGGCGATCTTCGACGCGGCCCTCACCCGGGTCGACGGCAAGCACGTGAAGGTCGTCGCCTGGTACGACAACGAGTGGGGCTTCTCCAACCGCGTCGTCGACTCGCTCGAACTCCTCGCCCGCGACTGAGCCCCCGCGCCGGCGCCCGCCGGGGCGCCCGCCTGAGCCTCGCGCTCGGGCCTGGGCCCGAGCCCCCGCCCGAGCTCCCGCCCGAGCGCCGTCACGGCGCTCGGGCGGGAGCCGTTCGGGGGACGTCCGGTGCGTGTCGCCCGGGCCCGTGCGGGGGGCCGCCCGGATAGTGGCCTGGTCCGTCCGGCACCGGGCCGGGCGCAGGAGGGGAGCGGACGCATGGCCGGAACGCCCGCGGAATCGAACGGCGGGTCCCCCCGGCGGTGGACCGCCATGACCGGTATGTGCGTCGCGGCCGGCATGGTCTGGCTGTCGTTCGCGGACTTCGGAGTCGCCGTCCCGACGATCTCCGACGAGCTGTCGGTCTCGCTTCCCGCACTGCAGTGGGCCAACAACGCCTTCAGCCTCACCACCGGCGCCCTGGTGCTCGCGGCCGGGAAGCTGGGCGACGTGTTCGGCCGCAAGCGCGTCCTGGAGATCGGCCTGGTCCTGCTGGGCGTGTTCTCCCTGCTGGCCGCGTTCACGCCCGGGGTGGAGGGGATGATCGCCGGGCGGGCCGCGATGGGCGTCGGAGCGGCGCTGATCCTGCCCGCCACCCTGGCGCTGATCCCGCCGATGTTCCCCCTGAGCGAGCAGCCGCGCGCGTTCGGCGCCTGGATGGCGGTCGCCTGGGTCGGCCAGGCCGCCGGACCGGCCGTCGGCGGGGTGCTGACGGGACTTCTCGGCTGGCGCTCGACCTTCTGGATCAACGCTCCGCTGGCGGTGGTCGCCTGGTGGCTCGTGCGCCGGTCGGCCGAGGAGTCGACCGACCCGAACGCCGGCCGGCACATCGACCTGGTCGGCCTGGTGATCAGCGCCGCGGCGGCGTTCTGCCTGCTCTACGGGTGCACCGCCGGCCAGGAGGACGGCTTCGACGACCCGGTGATCATCGGCCTGCTGGTCGGGTCGGTCGTCCTGGCGGCGCTGTTCGTGCTGGTCGAGCGGCGGGTCCGGGACCCGTTGCTCGACCTCCGGCTGTTCTCGTCGCGGCCGTTCTGCGGGGCGCTGGTGGCCAACTCCGTGATGAACATCGTCTTCGCCGGTGTCAGTTTCCTGCTCACCCTCTACCTCCAGGAGGTCCGCGGGTACGGCCCCGTCGCGGCCGGCCTGTTGCTGCTGCCGTCCACGGTCACCATCCTGCTGTTCAACCCCTTCGGCGGCCGGGTGTCGGCGCGGCGCGGGGCGCGGCTCCCGGTGGTCCTCGGCCTGCTCCTGCTGGGTGCCGGCACCCTGGTGGCGGCCGTCCTCGGCCACTCCTACCACTACGCGGTCCTGGCCGCCGGGCTGCTGGTGCTCGGCGCGGGTCTGGGGCTGATGTCGATCCCGCTGTCGGACACCGCGGTGGCCGGTCCGCCGGAGGAACTGGCCGGGACCGCCTCCGGGATGTTCAAGGTCACCAGCATGCTGGGCGGCGCCTTCGGTGTCGCCGCGACGGTGGCGGTCCAGCAGGCGGTGGAGACCGACCAGGCGATCAGCCGGGCGCGGGCGGCGGGGCTCTCCGAGTCCGACGCCCAGCAGCTGGGGAACGCCGTCACGGACTCCAAGCTCGCCTCCCAGATCCTCGCCTCGGTCGACCAGGCCACGGCACAGGCGATCACCGCGGCCTTCCGCGAGGTCCAGGCGGTCGGTACCGGCCGGGCGATCGGCCTGTCCGGGCTGCTCGCGATCCTCGCGGCCGTGGTCCTGCCGTTGCTGTGGCGGCAGCGGCCCTCCCGCCGGGCGCCCGACCCGCAGCGCTGAACGCCGGGGCGAAAGGCAGGGCCCCGGGGCGGACGGCTTTACGGACGCTCGCCCTCCGCTCATCTGACGGAAGCTCAAAAACCGCACAGTACGGGACAATTGTCGGCTCTTACGTCACGTTCGGCCCGGCAATTTCCCGATGTCCCTTGATCGGGCAACTGTACGATGGCTACCGTCAACCTCCGTGAAATCGTTAGCACCTAGAGCCTCTTTGGCAACTGATGCATCATCAGGCCGCCTTGACGTGCCGGTTCTCGGCGCGAGCGGGAGTCCGGTACCGCTGCACGTGGACGAGGACGACCCCTGTTTCTTCGATCATCCGCTCGACCACGTCCCCGGCATGCTGCTGGTGGCGGCCCTGCTCGACCTGATCCGCGCCCGGACGCGGGAACAGGCGGACGCGGGCTTCGGACGGCTCCGGATCTCGCTGAGCTTCGACCGGATCTGCGAACGCGACCGGCCGGTGCTGCTGCACTGCGACCCGGTGCCGGCCGACGACGGACCGGCCTGGCGGCTGCTGGCCGACCAGGACGGCGAGACCGTCTGCCAGGCGGTCGTCGGCCTCGGCCGGACCGCGGCACCCACCGGGCGGCGCACCGCCACGGGCACTGCCGGGCCGGACGGTGACCTCCCCGCCGACGCCGCCCTGGTGCACCGGCGCCTGCCGGAGAACATCCTGCTGGGCACGGCCGTGCGCACCGAGCGGGCCGCCGTCCTCGTGCCGTCCGACGGGCACCGGCTGCAGGGGGACGCCGAGGGCCTGCACACCCCGGACGCGCTGATCGAGTCCGCCCGCCAGATGGCCACCATGCTCGGGCACACGGCGCACGGACGCGATCCGGACGCCCAGATGCTCTGGCTCAGCCTCGAAGCCGACGTGCCGACCGACCTCCCGACGTCCGTCCCGCTGGCGCTGCACTGGGAGTTCACCCCCGCCCGGGGCGCGCGGGCCGCCTACCCGATGGTGCTGGTCGACGCGAACAGCGGCGCGCCGCACGGCCGGATCGAGATCGTCGTCCACTCCCTCGACCGAGCCCGCTACGAGAGGCGGAGGGCCGCCAAGTGAGTACCGCGAAGTCCGTTGCCGGACACGGCCCTTCCCTGGCCGTCCAGGCACCCCGTCTGCTCTTCCTCTGCGCGGTGGCCGCGGTCGGCACCGGCGCGGTGGTCCACCTGCGCCACCTCGACCGCACGGTGGACCTGGTCGCCGGCCTCCTCGCCGTCTGCTACCTCGCGTGGCTCGCGGTCGAGATCCCCGTGACGTTCCGCAGGTCCGCGGCCCCGCCCAGCGAGTCGGCCACCCTGCTGCTCTACGCCGCGGCCCGGATCGCCACCGCCGGCACCGCCGTGCTGGGCCCCGTGCCGTGGGACGGCTGGTCGTGGGCGCTGCTCGTGCCGGCCCTCGTCTTCGTCGGCGGCGTCACCCTGCGACAGGTGGCGATCCACACGCTCGGCCGCTTCTACTCGCACCACGTGATGCGCCAGCAGGACCACCAGATCGTCACCTACGGCCTGTACCGGTTCATCCGGCACCCCGCGTACGCGGGGATGCTGCTGGCGCACGTCGGGTTCGTCGGCTTCTTCCTGAACCCGGCGAGCGCCGTCCTGCTGGTCACGCTCGCCGCCGCGATCACCTGGCGGATCCGCACCGAGGAACGGATGCTCATGAACATCCCCGGCTACGGCGCCTACGCGGCCGGCCACGCCCGACTGGTCCCGGGGCTCTGGTGACCGCGCCCACGGAGGTGCGGGAGGGCCGGCTGCTGCTGACGCCCGACGAGCTGCTCACCACGACCCGGACCGTCCGCCGGCGGCTGGACCTGTCACGCCCGCTCGACCTCGCGGTCGTCAAGGAGTGCCTGGAGATCGCCCTCCAGGCACCGAACGGCGGCAACACCCAGCACTGGCACTGGCTGGTCGTCACCGACCCGGACCTGCGGAGGCGGATCGCCGCCGTCTACCGCCGGGTGTTCGACGCCCGCTACCCGTCCGGCGAACGCCCCCCGGCCACCCCGGAGGAGGAGGCCACCGCGCGCATGGTGGCCAGCGGCCGTCACCTGGCCGTACACCTGCACGAGGTGCCGGTGCTGGTGATCCCGTGCCTGCGGCTGCGAGGCGGGCGCCTTCCGGCCGGCAGCCAGGCCGGTCTGTGGGGATCCCTGCTGCCGGGGGCCTGGAGCTACATGCTCGCCGCCCGGTCCCGCGGGCTGGGCACCGCGTGGACCACCGTGCACCTGGACGCCGAGCAGGAGGTCGCCGCCCTCCTCGGACTCCCCGACGACGTGCGCCAGGGTGCCCTGATCCCGACCGCGCACGTCCTCGGGGAGGGCTTCCGGCCGGCTGCGCGCCGGCCCGTGGAGAGCGTGCTGCATCTGGACGGCTGGGCCGGTCGAGCGTGGGGCGGTGGATCCGATGACTGACCTCGTGGTCACGGCGGAGGCCGGCGACGTCCTCGCCGACGCCGCCGCGGTGGGGAACAAGTTCGCCCGTCAGGAGCTGCTGCGCCGGGCGGGCTTCCGGGTGCCGGAGTTCTTCTGCCTGTCCGCCACGGCCTTCGACCGGGCGCTCGACGAAGTCCGGCCGCTCCTTCCGGACCTGCCGCCGGACACCGGCGACGAGTCCGCGGTCGTCGACTGGTGCGCGGCCGCCCACAAGGCCCTGACCGACCTGAGCGTCCCGCCGGCCCTGGCCGAGCGGATCCGGGCGGAGTTCACCTCCCTGGTCGGCGCCGACGGCCTGGTCGCGGTCCGCGCCTGCGTGGTCCCGGTCGCCGGCTCCGGGCCCGGGGGCGCCGGGGCCGGAGCGGGCGGCACCACGGACGACGCCGTCGGGGAGGACAGCGCCGTCGACCCGTTCGCCGGGATGAGCGACAGCTTCCTGTACGTCGACCTGGCCGGGCTCGCCGACGCCGTCGTCCGCTGCTGGGCGTCCGCCTTCAACCCGCAGGCCGTGCGCTACCGCGCGTTCCGGGGACTCGACCCGACGCGCGCCCGCGTCGCGGTCGGCATCCAGCGGATGGTGCTCGGCACCCGCTCGTTCGTCGCGTTCACCCGCGACCCCCGGGACGGCTCCCGTCGCCACCTGATCGCGGCCGCGCACGGCATCGGCGAGGGCGTCGTCCAGGAGAAGGCCGACATCGACCACTTCTTCCACGACCCCGCCACCGGCCGGGTGACCGCGCAGACCGTGCGCAAGCGCTGGTCGATGGGCCTGCCGGAGGACGCCGTCGCCGGAGCGCCGGTCCTGCTGGCGGTGCCCGCGGACCTGGCCGACCCGCCGGTCCTCGACGACGCGGAGGCCCGCACGGTGGCCGAACTGGCCGCCCGGGTGGAGGAACTGTTCGGCACCCCCCAGGACATCGAGGGCGCCATCACCCCCGACGGCGTCATCCACCTGGTGCAGGCCCGGCCGCTGGTGACCGCCCCCGCGGCGGGCGCGCCCGCCGCGCCGGACGGCGCCGGACCCACCGTGTACTGGGGCAACCACAACATCACGGAGAGCTTCCCCGGGGTGTCGGGCGCGCTCACCTACTCCCAGTCGCGCGAGTTCTACCGCCGGTCCTTCGGCGACCTCTACCGGCGGATGGGCGTTCCCGCACGGCTCCTGCGGGAGAACGCGCACCGGCTCACCCGGATGGTCGGCTACCTGGAGGGCCAGGTCTACTACCGGCTCGACGACTGGCACGAACTGCACGGCCAGATGCCGATGTTCGACATCGTGCGCGGCCTCTGGGAGCAGGGCATGGGCATCACGGGCCCGGCCCGCGGCACCCGCCGCCGGTCGCGGGCCCGGGTGGTGGGTTCGGTGCCGGGCCTGCTGTGGCGCACCGCCGCCCACCCGTGGGAGGTGAGCCGCTTCCTCCACTGGTGGGACCGGCAGATGACGGAGGCGAACGCCGTCGGTGACACCCCCGAGGAGCTGATCGCCCTCTACCGGCGGATCTGGGACCGGGCCGAGCGCAAGTGGGGCGTCACCCTGGTCAACGCGCTCATCGCCCTGCTCGTCCTGCGCTCCGGCACCGCCCTGCTGCGCCGGTGGACCGGCCTCGGGCCGCAGGCGTTCGTGGCACTGCTGGTCGGCGGCAAGGAGAACCGGTCGCTGGAGGCCGTCCGCGCGGCCATGGCCCTGGGCGAGCTCGTGGGCACGATTCCCGAGCTGCGCCGCGCCGTCGTCGAGAACGACGACCCGCGGCAGGTGTGGACGGACCTGACCGCCGGCCGCTACGGCGAGCCCGTCGCCGACGCCGCCCGGTCGTACGTCGCGCGCTACGGCGACCGCGCCCTGCACGACCTCAAGCTGGAGGAGCCCACCCCCCGCCAGCACCCGTGGGCCGTCGTGCCGCTGATACGCCCGCTGGTCCGCCAGGGGGCGACCGTCGCCGCCAACCGGGCGGAGGAACGGGCCGCCGCCGAGCGGGCCCGCGCGAACCTGCGGGAGGTCTGCCCCCGTCCGGTGCGCCGCGCCGTGCTCCTGGCGCACGCGGCGGTGGCCCGGGACCTCGTGCGTATCCGTGAGGACACCCGGTTCTGCCGCACCCAGCTCTTCGGGATCTCGCGCGACGTGATGTGGCGCCTCGGCGCGGAACTCGCCCGCACCGGCGTGCTGGACGACCGGCTGGACGTGGCGGACCTGACGGTGGAGGAGGTCATCGGCGCCTTCGACGGCACCGGGACCGTCTCCGACCTGCGCGCCCTGGCGGCGCTGCGCCGGGCGGACCGCCTGCGCTGGACGGAGTCCGAGCAACGACCCAGCCTGCTGGGCGTGCCCGGCAACCTGCCGCTGGTCCGCGCACTCCCGTACGCCGCGCCCGTCCTGGGCGACGACGCCCGCGACGACCGGGTGCTGCGGGGGATCGGCTCCAGCGGGGGTGTGGTCCGGGGCCGCGCCACGGTGGTGCTCGACCCCGGCGCCGGTACGGACGTCGACGGCCGGATCCTGGTGGCCCGGGAGACCGACCCGGGCTGGCTGTTCCTGATGATGTCCGCCAAGGGCCTGGTGGTCGAACGCGGCACGCTGCTGTCGCACACCGCGATCACCGGCCGCCTCCTCGGCGTCCCGACGGTGGTCGCCGTGCCGGAGGCCACCAGGGCGATCCCGGACGGTGCGTGGATCGAGATCGACGGGAGCGCCGGCACGGTC
>NZ_JBHXKE010000293.1:0-9994 GCF_042722765.1 Kitasatospora sp. NPDC058406 | reverse complement strand
TCCACACCTACAATCACCACCGCGGACACACCGCACTCGCAGGCAAGCCACCCGCCAGCCGCGTTCCCAACCTCATGGGTCAGAACACCTAGGCCGGCCGCGCGTCCGTCCCGATCGCGTGCGGGCGGACCGGGCCTACGCCTCCCGCAAGAACCGCGCCTACCTGCGCCGCCGAGGGATCCGCTGCACCATCCCCGACAAGGCCGACCAGGCACGTAACCGGCGGAAGCTCGGCTCCCGCGGTGGCCGACCACCGAAGTTCGACAAGGCCGACTACCGCGAACGTCACGCGGTCGAGTGCGGGATCAACCGCCTCAAGAGGTACCGCGCCGTCGCCACGCGATACGACAAACTCGCGGTCCGCTACGAGGCGACTGTCCTCGTCGCGGCCATCAACGAGTGGCTGTGACCCTTGGCCCTCACACGGTGGGATCCACGTTCCACGTCTCCGGCAGATCGCTGCCGCAGAAGACGCAGACGAAGTCGTCCTCGCGCACGATGTTGTGCTCCTGGCAGTTGGGGCACCGACGGAACACCACCTGGTGGGTGAAGCCGGAGGGCCGTCCAAGTTCTACGTCGTCCAGAGCATGAGCGACTGCCAGCCAGGAGGTCACGTCCCGGCAGTATCCGGTGGACTGGTTGCTAACCTCGCCCACGGTCCACCGGTCCGCCTCACGAAGGAGGCCGCCGCCGCGACGCGGAAGGAGACCTTCGGTCACGGTCACCACCCTCTGCTCGCGTTCGTCGACAATGGCCCAGATGGCTCCGGGGAGACGGTCGACGGTACGAGACACCAGGGGGTGAGAGGACGGCAGCCGGTCCCTGTGCTTCCGCGCGCCCCGGCGTGCGCTGTCTGATACCCACACCTTCTGGGGACCTTCCGGGGAGAACGCTGTTGCTGCCGGAGCGACAGGGGGCGAGCCTCACCCGAGGAGGAGAGCACATGACGGTGTCGCACGACCGCAACGTCCCTGGTGCGGAGGGTGTGAACGACGCTGGTGGGGTCGGCGTCCGAGGCGTCGGCGGGGACGGGCCTGGCGTCGAGGGGAGCAGCGGCAAGCACACCGGCGTCTACGGTCATTCCGAGACGGGCCGCGGTGTGGAGGGGTACGCCAACGACAATTACGGGGTGTACGGCCAGGCAAATCGCTTCCCGGGCGTGCGCGGCACGTCGACCGGGGGCGGCCGTGGAGTCGAGGGCTGGAGTACCACGAATGCGGGCCTGTGGGGGCACAGCGATCAGGGAAACGGCGTCGAGGGCTTCAGCGACGGCGGCAACGGTGTCGGGGTGTTCGGCTCCGGCAGGCGCGGCGTGGTCGGCCACAGCGATACCTACCAGGGAGTGTTCGGGTGGAGCCGCGAGAACGCCGGCGTCGTCGGTGAGAGCGAGCACATGCACGCCGTCTTCGGCATCAGCCACGGTTCCAACAGTGCCGGCGTCTACGGTACGAACGACCGCGGCGGGTTCGCCGCCTCCTTCGATGGCCGGGTCGGTGTCCAGGGCGACCTCAGTGTCACCGGCGACGTCTTCTTGGCCGGCGCCGACGTCGCCGAGGAGTTCGACGTCACCGGGGGTGCGAGCGCGGCGCCCGGGACCGTGGTGGTGCTCGACGACCACGGCGGGGTCGCCCCGTGCACGCTGCCGTACGACACCCGGGTCGCAGGCATCGTCTCGGGCGCAGGCGACAGGGTGCCCGCGCTGGTGCTCGACCGGGCCGTTCCGGGCCCGGCGGTGCGCAGCGCGATCGCGCTGACCGGGAAGGCGTGGTGCGACGCGGACGCCGGCACGACGCCGATCCGCGTCGGTGATCTGCTCACCACCTCAGGCGTGGCGGGGCACGCGATGAGGGCCACCGACCGCGAGGCGGCCTTCGGCGCCGTACTGGGCAAGGCGCTGACCTCGCTGGATTCGGGGCGGGGCCAGGTGCTGGTGTTGGTGGGGCTGGGCTGAGTGGGCAGCCCCACCGAGGGCGGGCCGCTCGTGGCCTCGGCCACGCCTCGGGTCGCCAATTCATCACGCAATCCTCAGGAGTTGGAAGTAATGGCTCAGCCGACGGACGAAGAGATCATTCGCGAGTTCGTGGAGCGTACGTCCCGAGGTGTGACGGACGGGATCGAGATCAAGCACCGAGTGGCCGGCGGCATGCCCGGTGAGCAGCGGGTCAGCGAGGAAGTCGTTGTCTCTGCGACAGGCCTCGCCCGTGCCAGATCGGACAACGCCCGGGAGCCGGTGGAGAATACCGCGATCCTCGACAGGACGCAGACGCTCGATCTCTTTCGGAAACTGGGGGAACGCGCCACCGACCTCGTCCCCCGCGCACAGGCCAGGTTTCTTCCTGATTCGCTGGTGGGGACGGTCGTCATCAAGGTGGACGAACACGAGGCCACCCTCTTCTACCTCGCGGACGAGAGCGAACGCGAGACCCAGCAACAACCGCTCCCGCCGGAGACGGCGGCGGCCGTCAACGAGTTTTCACGCCTGACGAGGCGACTGGTGTCCGAGTGATGGGGAGGTGGGAACCATGGCCCTCAGTGCCAGAGGAGTAGTGCGTCACTATCTGGGAGTCTCCGGACGCATCAGCGTGCGTTCGACCGTCCTTGACGGCACCACAGCCGGAAGCCTGCGGAGCAGGCTCGTGGCGCTCGCCCGGCACGAATTCACCTTCGCGATGTCCGAGTGCGTCTACGGCTCGACCGCGGCGTTCGAGCAGACCTGGTCCTCGATCCGCGTGCGCATCCAGCTCGACCCGGACAGGGGCATCGCAGCCGCCACGCTGAACGGGCTGCGCACGACGTGGGAGAACGGGATCGAGACCACGTGGGGCAACCGCTGGGCGCTGGGTCGGGACGGCGAGGTGGCCTGTCCGTTGGAGTTCGACGTGCAATGGGTCACCGCGAACCCCCATCACACGGTCCGTGTGCGAGTGGGCCCTGCCCGCAGCAACGTGACGACCTGGGACACGGCGGACACCGGGGCCGTCGCGGCGCACGAGTTCGGTCACATGCTGGGGCATCCGGACGAGTACGCGGACGGGAACTGCCCGAACAGGAATCCCGTGAACACCGGTACGGTCATGGACAACAACTCGGCCAACATCCCGCAGCGGCTCATGACGCGCTTCGCCGACAACGTCGGATCGAGCGTGGTGGCGATCTAGGGCGTGTGTTCCTTGCACGAAATCAAGTCCCCACCGAACCCGAGGCGGTTCAGTGAGATCTCCCCAACCCATGAACCGAGATCATCCCCGGCCCAAGATCTACTTTCGATACACAGCCTAGGACGACCGGACGGTGATGCTGCCGGCGCCGGGGGACACGGTGTAGTCGGCGATTCCCGCGACCCGCGATCCCTCGACGATCCGCCCGTTGGTGGTGTGCAGCCGGAACTTCACGTCCCAGTTGCGGGGCCAGGCGTTGAACAGGATCGCGTCGTCGCCCGCACCGGGGTGCAGCAGCATCGCCTGGAGCGCGATCTTTGTGCGGTCGAGCGTGGGCGTCTCACGCCCGACCGCCGAGGAGCTCCTGACGGTCCTTCTCCAGCGGGGCCTCATCCGGGAGGCGCCCGTACGCCAGGACGGCGAGCGACCCGGCGGACGGCCCGCCCGCCGCTACGAGCTCGTGGCCGAGCGGTCCGTTGTCGCCGGTGTCGACATCGGCGCGCACAAGGTCGCCGTGGCGCTCTGCGACCTGAACGGGACGGTCCTGGCGATGCGCAGGCGCAGCGTCGACCCCGAGCTCGGTGCCGCCGACCGCATCGACGCCGCGGCCCGCCTGGTGCAGGTGGCGGTCCGGGGGTCCGGGACGGACCAGGATCACATCCGGGCGGTGGCCTGCGGCATCACCGGCGTGCTCGCCAACGGCTCGACGGTCATGGACGTCCGCAACCTCCCCGCGGGCCGGGATCTCGACGTCTACTCGCTCCCGGGGTTCGACGGGATCGACGTGGTCGCGCAGGTGACGGACCGTTTCAAGCGCGACGTGTTGATCGCCAACGACATCCAGGCCGCCGCCCTGGCCGAGCAGTGGAAGGGCGCTGCCACCCGCGCCCGCGACCTGGTCTACATGCACGCGGGCCGCAGGCTCGGCGCCGCGATCCTCATCGACGGGCGGATCCACAACGGCCGACGCGGCCTCGCGGCGTCCGTCGGCTCCATGAAGCTCCTGGGATGGCCCGAGGCGATGACGGCACTCGAACGCGCGGGCTCGACCGCCGCGCAGGCCACCGGCGACGACGTCCAGGCCCTCTTCCGGGCGGCCGGAAACGATGATCCCGCCGCCGCGCAGGTCGTCGACGGCGTCGCCCGGGCTCTCGCCGTGGGTGCCTCGGCCCTCGTCCACGCCGTCGACCCCGACCTGGTCGTGATCGGCGGCGGCCTGTCCCGCGCCGGCGACGCGCTCACCCTCCCGTTCGAGCGGCACTTCGCCGCGACCTCCCTCAGCTCGCCGGAGGTCCGCGTCTCCCTGCTCGGCGACGAATCCGTCGCCCTCGGCGCGGCCCGGCTCGCCCTCGACGCCCTCAAGGAGCTACTGGTCACGGTCCAGGCCTGACCCCTCCCCTCGCCGCACACGGCAGGAGGCCGGGCCGAGCCCCGTCGGTGGGCTCGGCCCGGTGGCCGGCCTCGCGGGCAGGGGCCTTGAGGTGCCGGCCGATGGTGTCGGTGAAGTAGAAGCGGCCGAACGCGTGCGCCCGGGGTCGTGGACACCGAGCCTGTAGCGGTGAGATCTCCGCGTCAGATATTTGCATAATTAATGTCCACCGGTACGGTGGCGGCATGACAGAGCAGACGTGCCACCGCTTCCGTGACCGGGTCGCAGTGATCACCGGTGCCGCCGCCGGTATCGGCGCCGCGACCGCGCGACGTCTGGCGGCGGAGGGCGCGGCGGTGGTGATCGTCGACATCGCCGATGCCGCGGGGCGGGCGACGGCCGAGGCGATCACGCACCAGGGCGGGCAGGCCGAGTACCGGCACGGCGACGTGTCGTCCGCGGCCATGTGGGAGGAGCTCGCGGCGCACGTGCGCCGGCGCTACGGACGGCTGGACGTCCTGCACAGCAACGCGCACGCGGTGGTCGTCAAGCCCGCGCACGAGCTGACCGAGCCGGAGTGGGACGGCCAGCTGGCGGTCACGCTGAAGGCCGCGTGGCTGGGGGTGCGCGCCTTCGCCGGGCTCCTGCGCGACAGCGGCGGCTCGGTGGTGCTGACCTCGTCGGTCCACGCGCTGGTGGGTCTTCCGGGCCATCCCGCCTACGCCGCCGCCAAGGGCGCCCTGTGCTCGCTGGGGCGCCAACTGGCCGTCGAGTACGGGCCGCAGGTGCGGGTCAACACCGTCGTGCCCGGGCCGATCATGACGGCGGCGTGGGAGCGGGTGGACGAGGCGGGGCAGGCCGACAGCGTGGCCGGGACGGTCGCCAAGCGGTTCGGCACCCCCGAGGAGGTGGCGGCCACGGTCGCCTTCCTCGCCTCGCCCGACGCCTCCTACGTCACCGGAACCACGCTCGTCGTCGACGGGGGCTGGTCGATCGTCAAAGCCTCCTCATGACACAGCCACCTCCTCATGACCCACCCCCGAACAGCCGCACCGGAAGGCCCCCTATGAACCAGCCGCCCACCCGGAATCTGCACCAGCAGATCATCGACATCATCGGGAAGCGGATCGTCAGCGGCGCCTACGCACCGGACTCGCTCCTGTCCCCGGACCGGCTGGAGCAGGAGATCGGGGTCAGCAAGACCGTCCTGCGCGAGGCGCTGCGCGTCCTGGCCTCCAAAGGCCTCATCGGATCGCGGCAGAAGCGGGGCACCTTCGTGCGGCCCCGCGCGGACTGGAACCTCCTGGACGTCGACCTGCTGCGCTGGCAGGGCGCCGGCATTCCCGACAAAGGCTTCCTCGCCGATCTGGGCGAGGTCCGCTCGATCATGGAGCCGGCCGCCGCCCGCCTCGCCGCCGAGCGCCGTGACGAGGCCGACCTCGCCGATCTCGCCCACGCCCTGGAACGCATGGCCGAAGCCGGCCACGACACCGACGCCGCCGTGGAGGCGGACCTGGCGTTCCACCGCGCCCTGCTGACCGCCGCCCACAACGAACTGCTCACCCGCATGGAGGTGGTGATCGCGGCCGACCTGCGGGTGCGCGACCACCTCGTCCACAGCACGGAGCACTGGGCCGACCCCGTGCCCGCGCACCGCGCGGTGCTCGACGCCGTCCGCGACGGCGACCCGCAGGCCGCGGAACAGGCCGTCCGGGACCTGCTCGCGCAGGCCACCGCCGACCTCGACCTGGTACATCCGGGAGAGACGCCATGAAGATCACAGCCCTGGAGACGTTCCTCGTCGCCCCCCGCTGGCTGTTCCTGCGCATCGCCACCGACGAGGGGATCACCGGTTGGGGCGAACCCGTCGTCGAGGGCCGCGCGGAGACCGTCCGCGCCGCCGTCGGGGAACTGGCCGACCACCTCGTCGGCGAGGACCCGCTGCGGATCGAGCACCACTGGCAGGTGCTCACCAAGGGTGGCTTCTACCGCGGCGGCCCGATCCTGTCCAGCGCCGTCGCCGGCATCGACCAGGCCCTGTGGGACATCAAGGGCAAGACCCTCGGAGTGCCCGTCCACCAGCTGCTCGGCGGCCCGGTCCGCGACCGGCTGCGGATGTACGCGTGGATCGGCGGGGACAGCCCCGCCCACGTCGCCGAACTCGCCCGCGAACAGATCGAGGCCGGGTTCACCGCCGTCAAGATGAACGGATCCGCACAGCTGCGGTCCATCGACACCCCCGCCCGGACCCGGGAGATCGTCGACCGGGTGGCCGCCGTACGCGAGGCCGTCGGCGACGAGCACGACGTCGCGATCGACTTCCACGGCCGGCTGTCGACCGCGATGTCCCGGCGCGTCCTGCCCCTGCTGGAACCGCTCCACCCGCTGTTCGTGGAGGAGCCCGTCCTGCCCGAACACGCCCGCGACCTGCGCCGGCTCGTCGACTCCACCACCGTGCCGCTCGCCTGCGGCGAACGGCTCTACTCCCGCTGGGACTTCCGCGACGTCCTCACCACCGGCATCGCCGTCGCCCAGCCCGACGTCTCCCACGCGGGCGGCATCTCCGAGGTCCGCCGCATCGCCGCCCTCGCCGAGACGCACGACGTCGCGATGGCCCCGCACTGCCCCCTCGGCCCGATCGCGCTCGCCGCGAGCATCCAACTCGGCTTCGCCGTAACCAACTTCCTCATCCAGGAACAGAGCGTCGGCATCCACTACAACCGGGGCGGCGACGTCCTCGACTACCTCCTCGACACGGCACCCCTGCGCTTCACCGACGGACACGCCGCCCTCCCGACCGCCCCCGGCCTCGGGATCGAGATCGACGAGGCCGCCGTCCGCCGCGCAGCCGAGCGCGGGCACCGCTGGCGCAGCCCCGTCTGGTACCACGAGGACTGCGGGTTCGCGGAATGGTGATCCCGATCCCGGTGAACCGGCTCCCCCTCACCGCCACCACCGACCCCCGCAACGGTGGCCGGTGGACCAGCCTTCGGGGCGGCGGACGCGAGTGGCTCTGGCACCGCCACTGCCCCGCCCGCGACACCGTCCGACCCGGCGACGCCTTCGTCGACGCCGGCGGTCTGGAGGAGTGCCTCCCCACCGTCCGCGGCACCCCCGACCACGGCGACGCCTGGTCCCGGCCCTGGCGGCGCGACGGCGACACCGACGTGCTCGACCATCCCGACTTCGTCCTGCGCCGCAGCCTGCGGCAGGACCGGACGGGGGCCCTGTGCGCCTCCTACCGCCTGTCGGCGGACCCCGGGTACCGCTTTCTCTGGGCGGCCCACGCGCTGCTCGACGTCGGGCCCGGTGCCCGGCTCGTCGCACCCGCGGGAACGGCCGCCCGGGTCTTCCCCGAGGCCGCGCCCCTGATCGACCGACCGTGGCCCGCGAACGCCCCGCACCTCACCGGGCGCTGGCCCACACCGCTCGGACTGCCCCTGGACCGCCTCGGCCCCGAGGACGGCACCGCCGTCGGTGCCGTCCTCACCGACTGTGCGGACGTGTCGGTCGTCGACGGCCGGGACACTCTGCGCCTCAGCCTCCGGGCCGATGCCGACGTCCCGGTGTCCGTCGCGCTGTGGCGCAACCTCGGCGGCTACCCGGCCACCGGTCCCTACCGCAGCATCGGTGTCGAACCCATGCTCGGGGCCGTCTTCGACCTCGCAGAGGCGGGCCGAGGTGACGCGGCCGTCGTCCCCGCCGCCGGCGACCTGCGCTGGGAGCTGACCCTCACCGCCGGCCGCACACCCTCCCCGTCCTGTGAAGGCACTCCATGAGACCTGCCGAACTGCCGTACCGCACCCTCGTCATCGTCCGCGGCACCGACCGCGGCGCCGCCCTGCGCACCGTGCTCACCCTCGCCGAGGAGGGCCTCACCGCGAGCGAGGTGTCCCTCACCACCACCGACGCCCTGTGGGTGATCGAACAGGCCCGACGCGAACTCGGACCCGACGCCGACCTCGGCGCCGGCACCGTCCTGACCGCCGACGACGCCGCCCGCGCCACCGACGCCGGAGCCGGTTTCCTCGTCACCCCCGGCCTCGTCACCGACCTGCCCCACGGCCCCGGACACCCACCCGTCCTGATGGGCGCCCTCACACCCGGCGAGATCATGGCGGCCACCCGGCACGGCGCCCTCGCCGTCAAACTCTTCCCCGCCTCCCACGGCGGTCCCGCCTACCTGGCCGCGCTCCGCACACCCTTCCCCGACACCCCGATCATCCCCGTCGGCGGGATCGACGCCGCCACCGCACTCGCCCACCTCACCGCCGGAGCCACCGCCGTCGGCGTCGGCTCGCCCCTGATCGGAGACGCCGCCGACGGCGGCGACCAGCACGCCCTGCGCGCCCGCGCCGCACACTGGCGCAGCACCCTCGCCGCGGTGGTGGCCACGTGACCGCCGCCCCCGAGGTGGTGACCGTCGGCGAAGCCATGGCCGCACTGCGCGCCACCGGGCCGATCAGACTCGCCCCGCCCATGGAACTGTCCGTCGCCGGAGCGGAGGCCAACGTCGCCATCGGCCTCGCCCGGCTCGGCCACCACGCCCGCTGGGTCGGCCGCGTCGGCGCCGACCCCTTCGGCGCCCTGATCCTGCGCACCCTGCGCGCCGAAGGCGTCGACACCACCCACACCCGCACCGCCACCGACGGCCGGCCCACCGGCCTGCTGGTGCGCGAGGACGGCATCGGCGACCTCGCCACCGTCCACTACTACCGCGAGCGCTCCGCCGGATCCGCCCTGAGCCCCGACGACGTCCTGCCCGCCCTGCACCCCGGCGTCCGCGTCCTCCACCTCACCGGCATCACCCCCGCACTCGGCCCCACCGCCGCCCGAACCGTCCAGGCCGCCGCCGCCCGCGCCCGCGAGCTCGGCATCACCGTGAGCCTCGACGTCAACCACCGCGCCCGCCTGTGGACACAGCACCAGGCCCGCCGGACCCTCCTGCCACTGGCCCGCACCGCCGACATCCTCATCGCCTCGGCCGACGAACTCCACCTCGTCGCCGACGACCCCACCCGCGACGAGGCGGACACCGTCACCGCCCTCCTTGACCGGGGCACCCGTGAGGTCGTCATCACCCGCGGCGCCGCCGGCGCGGACGTCACCACCCCCGACACGGCCGCCCACGCCCCGGCCCGGCGAGTCCCCGTCGTCGACGTCATCGGCGCCGGCGACGCCTTCGTCGCCGGCTACCTCTCCGCACTCCTCGACCACCTCACCACCGAACAACGCCTCCACCGCGCCACCGACACCGCGGCCTTCGCCGTCGCCACCCGCGGGGACTGGGAGGGCCTCCCCACCCGTACCGACCTCACCCTCCTCGACACCCCCACCGGAACCACCCTGCGCTGACCGGCCCGCCCGGGGCCACTCCCCCCCGGGCCGCAGGAACGACGGCGCCTGCGACCGACAGGTCTGTGCTTCTGCCCGATCGCGGACGCCGCAGCACCCGGGCCCGTCGGTG
>NZ_JBHXKE010000292.1:0-10001 GCF_042722765.1 Kitasatospora sp. NPDC058406 | reverse complement strand
CCCGCCCCGCCCTCGACGGGCGGTCCTCCGACAGCGCCCGGACCGCGGCCCGCCGCCGGACGGCGGCACCGCGGCCCGGGCGACGGCTACTGCGGCCAGGCGGCGTCGATGTCGGCGGCGGTCTTCTGGATCGACTGGCCCTCGGCGAACCAGGCGGTGAGCGACTTCCACTCCTGCCCGGCGCCGACCGCGGCCGGCATCAGGTCCGAGCCGTCGAAGCGGAAGGTCGCCGCCGGGTCGGTCAGCGCGTCGGCGGAGAGCCGGTCGATCGGGTCGGTGTACAGGCCCTTGTCCACGCCCTGGTTGGCGGAGACCCAGCCGGTGGCCGTCCTCACCCGGCTGCTCGCCCACTCCGCGCTGGACAGGTAGTTCTGCACCGCCTGCACCTCGGGCCGGCTCGCGAACGCGGTGAGGAACTCCCCGCCGCCCTCGACCGGGTTGGGCACCGAGGGGTTCACCGCCGGCAGCCGGAAGGCGAAGATGTCACCGTCCGGACCGATCGTCGCCTCCTTGGGCCACTGCGCCTTGTAGAACGAGGCCTGCTGGAGCAGGAAGCACTTGCCGGTCAGGATCGGCGCGCCCGCGTCCTGGAAGGTGGTGGTCGCGATCGACTTCACGTCACCGTACCCACCGTTGACCCAGGCCGGGTTCTGCATCCAGTCGGCGACGGTCTTCATGGCCGCGGCGATCTTCGGGTCGGAGAACTTCACCTGGTGGCTGACCCACTGGTCGTACACCTCGCCGCCGTACGAGCCGAGCACCACCTCCTCCAGCCAGTCAGTGGCGGGCCAGCCGGTCGCCGTCCCGGAGCCGATGCCGCCGCACCACGGCTTGCCGCCGCCGGCCTTGGCGATCCGGTCGCTGAGCGCCATCAGGTCGGCCCAGGTCTTCGGGACCTCGTAGCCGGCCTGTTTGAACGACTTCGGCGAGTACCAGACCAGGGACTTCATGTTGGCGCTCATCGGCGCGGCGTAGAAGGTGCCGTTGACCGAGCCGTAGGTCTTCCAGACCGGGCTCCACTTCGCCTGGTTCTCCACGGTCTGCTGCGGCGGCTTGGCCACCTTGCCGCTCTTGACCATCTGCGCCAGCAGGCCGGGCTGCGGGATGATCGCGAAGTCCGGGGCGTTGCCGCCGCTCACCCGGACGGGCAGCTGCGACTCGAAGTCGTTGGTGCCCTCGTAGCTGATCCGGATGCCGGTACAGGAGCCGAACTCCGCCCAGGACTTCTCCAGGTTGTCCGACTCGGGGCTGAGGATCGACGCGAAGACCGTCACGGTCTTGCCCGAGTGTCCGGCGTACGGCTGGTACTTGGCACAGTCACCGGACAGGGTCTTGGCCCCGCCGTCGGCATCGCCGTCCGAACCACCGGAGCTGTTGGAACAGGCCGCGGTCAGCGCCACCGCGGCCAGCAGCGCCGGCAGGGCGAGCAGACGGCGGCGGGCACGCGTGGACGGCACGGTCGGGGTGGGGGTCAATGCGGTCCTCCTCGCCAGGGCGTGAAACGCTCGGCAAAACGACAGAACGACATTGCGCTGTACCGGAGATCGAGTTTCGGCATGGACGCGGCGGACGGCCGATCTGATGACGTTAACGCAGCCGCCACGTGCCGCCAAGGTGCGCGTACCGTCTTCACCACCACGTGCCCCAGTTGTGACCCTGCCACGCCGTCCGCGCGCCCGGCCGTCCCGCACCCGACGACACGTCAGAACAGCCTGACCGGAAGCTCCTTGAGTGCGTTCACCACCAGCGAGCCGCTGGGCCGCAGCTCCTCGTCCGGCACCGCCGGCGCCAGCCCCGGGAACCGCTCGAACAGCGCCGGAAGCGCGATCCCCGCCTCCAGCCGGGCCAGCGGCGAACCCGGGCACACGTGCGGGCCGTGGCCGAAGGACAGGTGCCGGATCGGGTCCCGGGTGACGTCGAACAGCTCCGCCGTCGCCCCGTGCTGGAGCGGGTCCCGGCCGATCGCGTTGTACGAGATCAGCACCGGGTCCCCCTGGGGGATCACCGCGTCGCCCACCGGAACGTCCTCGGCGGCGAAACGGAACAGGAAGTTGCTGGTCGGCGGCGTCCAGCGGAGCGACTCCTCCACCACCGCGTCCCACCCGACCTGCCCCGCCCGCACCAGCTCCAGCTGGTCCGGGTGCGCCAGCAGCGCCCGGACCGCGTTGCCGATGAGGTTGACCGTGGTCTCGTGGCCGGCCGCGATGATCACCCGCAGGGTGGCCGCCGCCTCCGCGTCGGTCAGCGCCCCGCCCTCGGTGTCCGCCAGCAGAAGCGCGCTGGCCAGGTCGTCGCCGGGCGCCGAACGACGCCGCGCCACCAGGTCGTTGACGAAGGCGTTGAGGCTCGCGACGGTCGCCTGGATGCCCCCCGGGTCGGGCCGGGCACCGAAGAACCGCTCGTACAGGTCCCGCAGGTGGGCGTGGTCGGACTCGGGCACACCCAGCAGCGAGCAGATCACCGTCATCGGGAGCGGGAAGGCGAACGCCGACTTGAGGTCCACCACGGGGTCCCCCGCCGCCAGCGTGTCCAGCAGGCCCCGGGTGATCGCCTCGACCTGCGGGCGCATCAGCTCCACCCGACGCGGCGTGAACGCCTGCGCCACCAGCACACGCAGCCGCCGGTGCTCGGCACCGTCGGTGGTCACCATGCTCGGACCGGGCACGGCCAGACCGATCAGCGGCCAGGTCTTCGGCACCTCGCCGCGCTGGAGAGCCGCCCAGTGCCGGGCGTCCTTGACCAGCCGGGCGTCGGTCAGCAGGTCACGGGCGGCCGCGTGCCGGGTGACCGCCCAGGCGGCGACGCCACCGGGCAGCACCACCGGAACCGCCGGGCCGGCGGCCCGCAGCAACGCGCCCTCGGCGGCGTTGTCGCGCGCCAGCGGGTCGAGGACGATCGGGGCGGGGACGATCGGGGCGGGGGCTGCGGTCATCGGTGACAACTCTCCTTCGGTCCTGGTCCTGCTCACGACGGCGGGCCTCAGCCCGCGTACCCCGGGGTGTACGACACCGGGAGGGCCACCAGCCCGCGCACCCACGCCGACGGGCGCCACACCAGCGCGTGCTCGGCCACCGCCAGCCGCAGGTCCGGCAGCCGGTCCAGCAGGACCTCGACCGCCGTCGTCGCGATCACCTCCGCCGCCTCCTGCGCCGGGAACGGGCAGCCGTGCTCGCCGTACGAGTAGCTCAGGTACGCCCGGTTGCCCTCGGCCGGACGGCCGTCGGCCTGCCGCACCGACGGGTCCGCGTTGGCCCCCGCGAAGCCCAGCAGCAGCATGTCCCCGGCGGCGATCCGCTGCCCGCCGAGCCGGGTGTCCCGGGTCGCCCAGCGCCCGGCGAAGATCTGCGTCGGACTGTCCTCCCAGAGCGCCTCGTTCAGCGCCTGGCTGATGCTGCGCCGGCCGCCGGAGAGGGAGGCGGCGAACCGCTCGTCGGTCAGCATCAGCCGCATCGCGTTGGAGATCCAGTACGAGGTGGGCTGGTGGCCGGCGATCAACAGCACCCGCAGGTCCCGCATGACCTCCTCGTGGTCCAGGCCCGCCGGGTGCGCCAGCATCCGCGAGGCGACGTCGTCGCCCGGGTGCCCGGCCTTCTCCTCCACCAGGTCGAGCATGGTGGCGAGCAGCCGCTGCGCGCCGGCCGGCGCGTCCGGGCCTCCGTCCAGCATGGCCAGCACCCCCTCGATCAGGACGGGCGCCTGCTCCTCGCTCAGCCCGAGCACCCGGCAGAGCACCAGCAGCGGCAGCCGGTGCGCGTACTCGGCGACCAGATCGGCCTCGCCGCGCCCGGCGAACCCGTCGATCAGCCGGTCGGCGAGCTCCTCGCAGTGCTTGCGCAGCTCGTACGGGTCGACGGCGGCCAGCGCGTCCGTGACCGCGCGGGAGCGGCGGACGTGCTCCTCGCCCTCGGCGTACAGGATCGACGGCACCGGGGCCATCATCGGCTTGAGCGGCCAGTCCGCCGGAACGCCCGCCCAGCCGGTCCAGCGGGTGGAGTCCCGGCCGAACAGCTGCGGCTGACCGGTCACCAGCTGCAGTTCGCGGTACCCGATCACCAACCAGGCCGGAACGCCGCCGGCCAGCTCGACCGGGGCGACCGGGCCGTGCGCGGCCCGCAGCTCACGGTAGAGCTGGGCCGGGTCGGTCTGGAAGCGCGGCCCGTACAGCGGCGTGGCGGCGCCGGCGTGCGCGGGGCAGCCCGGCGGCGGGGTGACGGCGGGCTCGGTCACGGGGTGCTCTCCTCATAGACGGTGGCGGTGGCGGCGACGAGGGTGCCCGCCGCCTCGGCCTCGGCCCGGGCGGCCAGGTGGCGGACCAGCTCGATCAGCACCCGCTTGCCGGACTCCCGGTCGCGGGCGTCGCAGTCCACCAGCGGCACCTCGGGCGGCAGGTCGAGCGCCTCCCGGACCTGCTCCAGGGTGTGGGTCGGCTCGCCGAAGTTGTTGCGGGCGACGATGAAGGGCGTGCCGTGGTGCTCCAGCCGGTCGATGGCGTACCAGGAGTCGGCCAGCCGCCGGGTGTCCACCAGGACGACCGCGCCGAGGGCGCCGCTGAACAGCCGGTCCCAGAGGAACCAGAACCGCTCCTGGCCCGGCGCGCCGAACAGGTACAGCACCTGGCTGGCGGAGAGCGTGATCCGGCCGAAGTCGAACGCGACCGTGGTGGACCGCTTGCCCCAGGCGCCCGAGGGGTCGTCGATCCCCTCGCCCGCCTTGGTCATGGTCTCCTCGGTGTTCAGTGGGCGGATCTCGCTGACCGAGCCGACCAGCGTGGTCTTGCCCACGCCGAAGCCACCCACCACGACGATCTTGAACGCGTTGTCGGCGGTGCGGCGCAGCGGGGTCCGGTGGGCCGGCCGGGTGTCGGGGGCCGCCTCCGGGGACGGGGACGGGGCACCGTCCGGGGTGGTGGCGGTGTCCGGGGCTTCAGAGCCGTTGGAGTCCATGCAACACCTGCTTCAGCGTGTCGAGATCGGGCAGCCGGGCCTTGTTCGGCGCGAACCGGGGGTGGCGGGCGGTGATCGACCCCGCCTCCAGCAGGTCGCCGAGCAGGATCTTCACCACCGAGACCGGGAGGGCCAGCTCGGCCGCGACCTCCACCACGGCGGTCGGCGCCCCGCACATCCGCAGGATGCGCGCGTGCTCCGACTGCATGCCCGGCGCCGGCTCTCGCTCGGCGACGATCAGGGTGACCAGGTCGAAGGCGTTCTCCGGGGCCCGGCTGCGACCGCGGGTGATGGTGTACAGGCGGTCCGGTTCGTCGTCCCGGCCCGGCAGGGCCGGCCGCCCGTCGGTGCTCCCCCCGCGCTCGCTCATGCCCGGGCACCCTCACCGGTCACGACGTCCCCCGACCCGCCGTCCGGCCGGGCGTCGTCCCGGGCCGGGGCGCTGAGGTGGGCGCCGATCTGCTCGATCAGGCCGTGCATGTTGTGGCCGACCACGCCCACGTCCGCGTCCTCGTCGGTGACCACCGCCAGGTGAGCGCCCTCACCGGCGGCCACGATGCAGAGGATGCCGCCGTGGAACTCGGTCATCGACTGCCGCACGCCGCCGCTGCCGTCGCCGAACTCGATGGACGCGCCGTGCGCCAGGCTCTGCAGCCCGGAGGCGATGGCGGCCAGTTGGTCGGCCCGGTCGGCGTTCAGCCCGGAGGTGTGGCAGAGCTTGAGGCCGTCGGCGGAGAGCACCAGGGCGTGCCGGGTGCCGGGAGTGGCGGTCAGCAGGTTTTCCAACAGCCAGTCGAGGTCGCGGTCGGTGGCGCTGCTCATCAGGAGTCCTTCTCGGTGACGGGGGAAGCGTCGGACGTGGTCGGGTCCGGGGTCGGGTCCGTGGTCGGCACGTCGGTGCCCGCGGCCTGCTGGGCGGCCCGGCGGAACGCGCCGAACCGGGCGGCGGCGGTCGCCGTGCCGGTGCGGGCGGGCCGCTCGGCGGGCTCGGCCGGCGGGGCGGCCGAGGTCAGCGTCTGACCGCGGCGGCGCTGCGGAAGGCCGCTGTCGGTGACCGGCGCCGGGACGTGCACCGACCGCGACTCCGGGGCCTGCGCCCGGTCCGGAGTCCGGTCCGAAGTCCGGTCCGCCACCCGGGCCGACGGGGTCTGGGTAACGGGAGCGGGAGCGGCCAGTGCCGGAGCGGCCAGTGCGGGAGCGGTGAGCGCGGGGGTGAGCGCGGGGCGCGGGCCGGCCGGCACGATCTGCTCGGATGCGACGGGCGCCGGGGCGGGCTCCGGCGCGGCGTGCGTGACGAGCTGCTGCGGGATCAGCATCACCACCCCGGTACCGCCGCGCGCCGAGGGCCGGAAGGAGATCTGCAACCCGTACTTGCGGGCCAGCACACCGACGACCGCGAGGCCGATCCTGGTCCCCGCGGACAGCGTGGCGAGGTCGAGCGGCTCGGCCGAGACGGCCCGCTCGGCCCGGCGCAGCCAGCTGTCGCCGAGC
Organism: Kitasatospora sp. NPDC058406; assembly: GCF_042722765.1. NCBI lineage: Bacteria > Bacillati > Actinomycetota > Actinomycetes > Kitasatosporales > Streptomycetaceae > Kitasatospora > Kitasatospora sp. NPDC058406. Next base: position 3,567 of record NZ_JBHXKE010000292.1, on the reverse strand, counting down.
CCCAGGCCGCTGTCCTCGACGGTGATCGCCAGACCGGCCGGGACCTCCTCGACGTAGACGTGCACCTCGGCCGGCGGGGCGGAGAAGGTGGTGGCGTTGTCCATCAGCTCGGCCAGCGCGTGCATCACGCCCTCGGCGGCGAACCCGGCCACGGCGGCCGTGCTCGCGTTGTGCAGCCGGACCCGCTGGTAGGCGCCGATCCGGCCGAGCGCGCCGCGCAGCACCGACTCCACCGCGATCGGCTTCGCCCAGCGGCGGCCCGAACGGGCGCCGGTGAGCACCGCGATGCCGTCCGCCATCCGGCCGGCCTGCGCGGTGGAGTGGTCCAACCGGAGCAGGTCGCCGAGGACCTCCTCGTCGTGCCGGTGCTGCATCTCGCGCAGCTCCGCGTGCATGCTCGTGGCCAGTGCCTGGACCCGGCCGGCGGCGGTCGCGCAGACCGCCAGGGCGGCGGCCCGCAGCCGCTCGCCCCGGCCGATCTCCTCCGCGACGGCGCGCAGCAGCGGGTACTGGGGGTGGTCGCGGTGCGCGGCCAGTGCGCCGTCCACGGACGTGCCGGTCCGCAGCCGCTTCGCCACCTCGGGGAGCACCTCGTCGGCCAGCCGGTCCAGCGCCGCCCGCTCGGCCCGCTCCGTCTCGGCCTCGGCCCGCGCGAGGGCGAGTTCCTCCCGGGCGGTGGCGGCGTCCGCCTCGGCGCGCGCCTGCTCGGCGAGGGCCTCGTCCCGCTCGGTCTCCCGGAGCGCTGCCAGCTGCAGGGCGGCCGTCCTGGCCTGCCTGGCCGCATCGGCGACCACGAGCGCCGCCGTGGCCGCGTCGTCGTGCCCGGCCAGTTCCTCGCCCAGTCTGCGGGCCCGCTCGGTGGCGGTTCCCGCCTGCCAGACCGCGATCAGCCACAGTGCGGCGACCGCGCACACGGCGGCGGCGGTCTGCGGCTGCCCGGCGTCCATCGCCCGCAGCACCCCCACCGGTCCGGCCACCGCCGCCAGCAGGGCGGCGGCCGCCATCAGGGCCTTGGTACGCGCGGCGGGCCGTCGGCGCGGACCACCGTCGGGGCTGGTGCGATCTGTCATCGGTGCGGTGTCCTCGGCAGCGGGGAGGGGCGAATGCGCGACCGCCCGGCCGACGTCGCGAAACGTCTCCGGGCGGGTGATTCGGTACACGCAGTCGGCCGATCATATCCATTCAGACGATGTGCTCAACCGACAAGTTGACGGTCCGTCTCGTCCACGAACGCTCCGTACACCGCGCCACACCCGAGCCGTCCACCTGGCTCACCGCACCGTCACTCCGCGCTCACTCCAACCCCACTTCCACCGCCCGCCGCACGGCCACCGGATCGAGCCCGTGGGCGGCGATCACCCGGGCCCCGAGCCCCTCGCCCTCCCGCACCACCCCGAGCAGCAGGTGCCCCACCGCGATGTGACCGGACTTCAGCCGCAGCGACTCGCGCAACGACAGCTCGATCGCCTTCCGCGCCCGCGCGCCGAACGGCCTGCGCCCCGCCCGACCGTCCGACCGGAACCACCCGCGCCGGCGCGACCCGCCCTCCGGCGGCGCGTCCAGGGCGCCCGCCCCGAACACCGACTCCACCGCCTCCCGGACGGCGTCCAGGTCCACCCCGATCGAGGCCAGCGCCTGCGCGTCGTCCCCCTCCCCGAGGAGCCGCCGGACGGCTCGTCGCGCCTCCTCGTGATCCAGCCCGGCCTCGATCAGCACGCGCGCCGCGGGGTCCTCCGGCTCGGTCAGGACCGCCAGCAGCAAGTGCTCCGTGCCGACGTGGCCGTGCCGGAGCTCCGCGGACTCCTGCCCCGCCCGGCCGACCACCCGCCGGGCCCCTTCGGTGAATCGTTCGAACATGGCTCAATCCCCGTCCTTCACGTCGACCGTCCCGCGCTTCGCGTACTTCTTGTGCACCGCTTGCCTGGTCACCCCCAGACACACCGCGATCTCCTGCCAGGACCACCCCCGCTCGCGCGCGTTCCCCACCTGGAGTCCCTCCAGCCGGTCCGCCAGCTCCCGCAGGGCACGGACCGCCCGCAACCCCACGGCCGGATCCCTGCTGCTCGCCGCAGCGGCGAGCTCTCCGCTCTCGCTCATGATGTCAACCTAGGTTGACACTCGCCCGGCGTCAACCCTGGTTGACAAAGAGAACCGAAGAGGCGGGGCGGGGACACGATGTCCCCGCCCCGCCTTCAGCCCTGACCTCACCCGCGAGGCGCCCGAACACTCCGGTGCAGGACCTGCACCCGGCATGGGACCACTCCCGGCGCGGGGCCTACTCCCGGCGTTCGGCGCTCCCCGCCCCGTCGGCCCCGTACGCCTCGCGGAAGACGGTGCGCTCCCGGGCACGCCGGCCCGGATGGCGCCGCTCCTCCGCCGGATAGCCGACCGACACCAACAGGGCGATGGCCAGGTCGTCACGGTCGTCGATCCCGATCACCTTCTTCACCTTCGCCTCGTCCCAGCCGTTCATGGGCGACGTCGCCAGGCCCAGCTCCGTGGCGGCGAGCATCACGAAGGACGCCGCGATCATGGCGTCCTTGACCGCGTACTCCCGGAGCAGCCCCCGCCGGTCGAGATCCTCCTGGAACACCCGGGCCGCGGCGGAGAACATCGCGGCGAACTCCTCGCTCCACGCTCCGCTGCGCCGCGCCTGCTCGTAGACGTCGCCGTGGTCCTCGCGCCAGGACTGGGGTTCGGCGACGAAGACCAGGACGACCGGAGCCTCTTGCGGCTGGGGCTGGCCCCCCGTGGCCCGGGCCAGCCCGGCACGGCCCTCGCCCCCGGACACCGCGACGATCGACCGGTCCTGCAGGTTCCAGCTGGTGGGGGCCTCGACGGCGAGATCGAGAAGCGCGTCGAGCGCCGCCTCCGGGATCGGGTCGGGCCGGTAGTGGCGGACGGTGCGGCGGGTGCGGATCGCTTCCGCGACGGACATCGTGGGACTCGTCATGTCACTCACTATTGGAGAGTCGCTCTCCACGGGGAAGAGGGCACTATTTAGTGCGTTACTCTCCCCGCATGAAGACCACTGTGGAGTCGTCCGGGCTGCCCGCCGACGTCTACTCCGCGAAGTGCCCGACCCGTCAGGTCCTCGATCACATCTCCGGCAAGTGGACCGTTCTGGTCGTGGACGCCCTCCTCGAAGGCACCCTGCGGTACACCGAACTGAGTCGGCGCATCGAGGGCGTGTCGCAGAAGATGCTCACGCAGACCCTGCGCGTCCTCGAAGCCGACGGGTTCGTCGCCCGCACCGTGTACCCCACCGTGCCGCCCCGGGTCGAATACGACCTGACGGAGCTCGGCCGCAGCCTCGCGGAGCCGATCACCGCGCTCCGGCAGTGGACGGAGGCCCATATCAACGAGATCGAGCAGGCCCGGGCCCGGGCCGCTCCGGCAGCCGGGAAGGCCCTCTGAGCAGGTGCGGTGCGTGCCACCCGCCCGGCGGGGGCGGGGAGTCGGCACTCCCCGGCTCCCCGCTCCGACCGGACGAACCACGCCCGGCGGGTGCCTGGTTCACGGGCACCGACCGCGCGTGAGGGAGGGGCGCCGGCCCTGGGCCGGCGC
>NZ_JBHXKE010000291.1:0-10010 GCF_042722765.1 Kitasatospora sp. NPDC058406 | reverse complement strand
GGTCGGCGGCGACCACCGAACCGATGCCGAAGAACGCGCCGTGCGCGAAGGCGGCGAGGATCCGCCCGGCCATCAGCAGCCCGAAGGCGGGGGCCACCGCGGAGACCAGGTTCCCGACGATGAACAGGCCGGTCAGCATCAGCAGCATGCCCTTGCGGGGGACGCGGGTGCCGAGGACCGTGAGCAGCGGCCCGCCGACGACGACGCCGAGCGCGTAGCCGGAGATGAGCAGGCCGGCGGTGGGGATGGACACCGAGAAGTCGCCGGCGACCTCGGGCAGCAGGCCCATGATCACGAACTCGGTGGTGCCGATGCCGAAGGCGCTGATCGCCAGCGCCAGGAGCGCGAGAGGCATGAGAGGGACCGCTTTCCGGAGCGTTGCAGGGGTACCGGTCAGCCGCACACCAAACCATTGCGCGTGCAACTACCAGCGTCGACAATACGACCGCTCGCCGGATACTTGCAAGCGCGGCATATAGACGGCCGCCTGCAACACCCTCCACGACAGCCTCACCCGGCTCCCCCTCCGGCAACTCGCCGCCACCCCCCGCACGCGACGGCCCGCGTCACCTTGCCTCACGCAGCGCAAGTCATTAGGTTAGCCTCACCTAACTAGCCGGAGGCTGCCATGAACCCCACCCCCATCGACGCCGAGGTCCCCGAGCCCACCGCCGCCGAACGGGTCGGCAGCCTGCTCTGCGCAGCCTCCTCCGTCGTCGTCCGCGCCTTCGGCGAGCACCACGAACTCACCACCCCCGTCTCGGTCCACGGCTCCAGGCTCCGCCTGCGCGCCCCGCTCGACGCCCCGCTCACCCTCGCGACCGTCCGCGAGCAGGACGGACTCCCCGTCGTCCTCGACCTCACCGACATCGCGCCGGTCGCCGTCCGCGACCGGGTCCGCGGACGCCTCACCCTGGCCGGGCGCCTCCACCTCGCCCACCTCGCCGACGACGGCCTCAGCGTCCACCTCCGCCTGGACGTCGCCCACGCCGTCCTCTCCACCCCGTACGGCACCAGCGCCCTCACCGGCGCCGACCTCGCCCTCGCCACCCCGGACCCGCTCGCCCGCTACGAGGCCGGCATGCTCACCCACCTCGCCGACGACCACCCGGACGCCCTCGCGGTGCTCACCCGCCTCCTCGACCCGGAGCTGCTCGTCGACCACCCCGACGTCCGGCCGCTCGCCCTCGACCGGTACGGCCTGGTGCTCCGCCTCGACCACGCGCACGGCCACCGTGACGTCCGGTTGGTCTTCCCCGAACCGGCCCACGACGCCGACGACTTCGGCCACCGGGTGCACCAGCTGCTGACCGCCGCGCAGCAGGCCGAGCCCGCGCACCGGCGCTGACCCCCGCCCTACCCCCGGCCCGACTCTCCCGCCCGGCCCGGCCGCTGACGGCCGGCCGCGCACCGCCGGCCACCCATGCCGCGGACCCGGTCGGCCGGGAGATTCCGCGAGCGTCCACCGGGTCGACCGCGCCCACCCGCGCGTCCCCGGCGGCCGCACACTCCGGCGAACCCTGCCGACCGGCACCACCGCCCCGCGCCGCTGACGGCACCCGAACGATCCGTTCGCCCGGAAACCCCTCCCGAACTCTCACCGAGCCCTTTCCGGAACCCTTCCGGAACCCTTCGGGATTCGGCCTGAATTCGGCGGGAATCCGGCCGGGCGGACAAGCCACCGGAAAGATCCCCCCCGGGGGGAGTAAACGACAAAGGCCGACCCGGTTCGCGAGAGGAGGTCTCGCGAACCGGGCCGGCCCAACGGGCGTGTCCCGCGCCCGTGGATCCACTGGTGGTGCGGCGATCACCCGGTCAAGCGGTCACCCGACATGACCATTCCGGGAGGTCGTTCACCCCGCACCCAGCGGTGGTTCTGGTGCTCGATCAGATCGAGACGCCGTGCGCCCGCAGGTAGGCGATCGGGTCGATGTCCGAGCCGTACTCCGAGCCGGTGCGGATCTCGAAGTGCAGGTGCGGGCCGGTCACGTTGCCGGTCGCACCGGAGAGGCCGATCTGCTGGCCGGCGGTGACGGTCTGACCGACCTTCACCGCGATCGAGGACAGGTGCGCGTACTGGGCGTACTTGCCGTCGGCGAGCTTGATCTCGACCTCGTTGCCGTAGGCGCCGCCGTTGCCGGCCTTCACCACGGTGCCGGCCGCGATGGCGCGCAGCGGGGTGCCGGTGGCAGCGGAGAAGTCGACACCGGTGTGGTGGCCGGAGGACCACATGGAACCGGCGACACCGTAGGCGGTACCGAGCTTGGTACCGGCCAGCGGGGCGACGTAGCCGGAGGAGGCGACCACGGGAGCCGGCGCCGGGGCGGCGGGCTTCGCGGCCTGGACCGGCGCGGGCTTGGCGGCGGGCGCGGCGGGCTTCGCGGCCGGGGCGACCGGCTTGACGGCCGGGGCGGCGGGCTTCGCGGCCGGGGCGGCGGGCTTGGCGGCCGGCTTCACCGAGTCCTGCGAGACCTGCGGCTTGGCGGCGGGCGCGGCCGGCTTGGCGGCCTCGACGGCCTTGCCGCCGAGTGCGAGCTGCTGGCCCGGGTAGATCAGGTTCGGGTTGGCGCCGACGACCGAGCGGTTGCGCTCGTACAGGGCCTCCCAGCCGCCCTGGACGTTCTTCGCGTCGGCGATCTTCGACAGGGTGTCCCCGCCTGCGACCTTGTAGGTCTCCTCGGCCGCGGCGGCCGGGGCGGTCTCGGCGGCCGGGGCGGCGTCGACGCTGGCGGCGCCGTTCCAGGTGCTGGTCTGGTGGGGCTTGGCGGCCGGAGCCTCGTGGGCCTGGGCGCTCACCGCGGTGACCAGCGGGAGGGCGAAGGCGGCGCCGGTGACGGCGGTGGCGATACCGATGCGGACGGCGCGGGGCAGGGCGATACGACGAGCCTGTGCGGCCATGGCTGATGTCCTCTCCGACGCCTACGAGGTGAGCTGTCGGGTTCGGGCTGGAGTTGCCCGGCCGCATCTAGGCGGCTTCACCCCAAGCCGGACCGCGAATTCCGGTCCGGCGACTTACCTTTGGGTCCCCCGCTCCTGCCGAACAGAGTTCGTTGCGTACCACCGGGCAGCGGCAGGACTAGGCGTTCCACCCGGTGGCCACCCGGGCTGACGCCGGGCGGTCGCTGAACTAAAACTCATCCGTCCGAGTGAAGCAATGTCGATCTCTTGAACTCGCAACAAAACACCGGACCGCCGTCACGCTCCGAATGATCGGCTGCACAGTACGCACACAATCGATTCACGGCGTGCCACTGATCCACGACCCTCCGCCGATTTCCGGACCGGTCCGCACACGATCACTCACGGAAAGCCATCCGCCGACACGCCCCCGGTGACCCTTGTCACGTCGGCCCCCGGGGCGGACGATCATGCCGTGGCCACCTCCGAGGCCGGCATCCTGCGGTTGGGCACCGCGCAGGGTCGCTGGGTACTTCTGGCGACGGTGCTCGGCTCCAGCCTGGCGATGCTCGACGGGACCGTCGTGAACGTCGCGCTGCCCAGGATCGGGACCGATCTCGACGCCCCGCTCGCTGCCCTGCAGTGGACGCTCAACGCCTACCTGCTCACCCTGGCCGGGCTGATCCTGCTCGGCGGCGCGCTCGGGGACCGGTACGGCCGGCGCCGGATCTTCCTGCTCGGCGTGGTCTGGTTCGCCGTCGCCTCCGCGGCCTGCGCGGCCGCGCCCACCATCGAGGTGCTGGTCGCCGCCCGCGCGGTGCAGGGCGTCGGCGGGGCCCTGCTCACCCCGGGATCACTGGCGATGCTCCAGGCGGTCTTCCACCCCGAGGACCGCTCCGCCGCGGTCGGCCTCTGGTCCGGCCTCGGCGGGGTGTCGGCGGCGGTCGGACCGTTCCTCGGCGGCTGGCTGGTGGACGGGCCGGGCTGGCGGTGGATCTTCCTCCTGAACGTCCCGCTGGCCGTGCTGGTCGTCGCGGTGACCGCCCGACACGTGCCGGAGAGCCGGGACGAGTCCTCGACCGGCCGGTTCGACGTCCTCGGCGCGGTGCTGGCCGCAGTGGCCCTGGGGACCTTCACCTACGCGCTGACCGCCGCCGGGGAGGGCCTCTCCCCCGGGGTCTGGCTCACCGGGGCGGCCGGGCTGCTGCTGGGCGTGGCCTTCGTGCTGGTCGAGCGCCGCACGCCGGAGCCGATGCTGCCGCTCGGACTCTTCTCGTCACGCCTGTTCACGGCGGTGAACCTGGTCACCCTCGCCGTCTACGCGGCGTTCAGCGGGGTCTTCTTCCTGCTCGTCGTGCAGCTCCAGATCGTCTCCGGCTTCTCCCCCCTGGTCTCCGGGGTGGCCCTGGTGCCGATCACCGTGCTGATGCTGGCGCTCTCCGCGCGGGCCGGACGGCTGGGCAAGCGGATCGGGCCCCGGCTGCCGCTCACCGTCGGCCCGCTGCTCTGCGCCGCCGGCGTGCTGCTGATGCTGCGGATCGGCCCCGACGCCTCGTACTGGACGGACGTGCTGCCGGCCGTCACGGTGATGGGCTGCGGGATGGTGCTGCTGGTCGCACCGCTGACCGCGACGGTGCTGGCGGCGGTGGAGGTGCGGCACGCGGGGATCGCCAGCGGCGTGAACAACGCCGCCGCCCGGGCCGCCGGCCTGCTCGCGGTCGCCGCCCTGCCGTCGTTGGCCGGGCTGAGCGGCGACGCCTACCAGGTGCCGGCCTCGGTGGACGCGGCGTTCCGCACCGCGATGCTGATCTGCGCCGGGCTGCTGGTGGCCGGCGGGCTGACCGCGCTGGTCACCGTGCACGGCAACGTCCTGGCGCCGGAGGATCACCCGGTGGCCGAGCCGGACTGCCGGTACGCCTGCGCCACCGGCGCACCGCCACTGGATCCGGGCCACGCGCCGGAGGCGTCCGAGCACGGCGAAGGCCCCGCCACCGGTACGGTGACGGGGCCCCGGCCGGACGCCTGACGAGACGCCGGACCAGCCTGACGGAACGTCAGAGGATGTCGCCCGGAGCGTACTTGGCGGCCTCGGGGTGGGCGGCCGCGACCGCCTCGATCTGCCGGACGACCTCGGCGACCTGGGCACCGGCGGCGCCGGTGAAGGAGAGCCGGTCACCCAGCAGCGCGTCCAGCGCGGCCCGGTCCAGCGGGATCCGCTCGTCGTTCGCGAGGCGGTCCAGCAGCTCGTTCTCCCGGGCGCCGGCGCGCATCGCGAGCGCGGAGGCGACGGCGTGCTCCTTGATGACCTCGTGGCCGGCCTCCCGGCCGACGCCCGCGCGGACCGCTCCCATCAGCACCTTGGTGGTGGCCAGGAACGGCAGGTAGCGGTCCAGCTCGGCCTCGATCACGGCGGGGAAGGCGCCGAACTCGTCGAGGACGGTCAGGAAGGTCTCCAGCAGACCGTCGAACGCGAAGAAGGCGTCCGGCAGCGCGACCCGGCGGACCACGGAGCAGGAGACGTCGCCCTCGTTCCACTGGTCGCCGGCCAGCTCGGCGGTCATCGACGCGTAGCCGCGCAGGATGACGGCCAGGCCGTTGACGCGCTCGCAGGAGCGGGTGTTCATCTTGTGCGGCATCGCGGAGGAGCCGACCTGGCCCTCCTTGAACCCCTCGGTGACCAGCTCGTGGCCGGCCATCAGGCGGATCGTCTTGGCCAGGCTGGACGGCGCGGCCGACAGCTGGACGAGGGCGGTCAGCACCTCGAAGTCCAGCGAGCGCGGGTAGACCTGGCCGACGCTGGTGAGCACGTTGTCGAAGCCGAGGTGCGCGGCGACCCGGCGCTCCAGCTCGGAGAGCTTGTCGGTGTCGCCGTCGAGCAGGTCGAGCATGTCCTGGGCGGTGCCGACCGGGCCCTTGATCCCGCGCAGCGGGTACCGGGCGATCAGCTCCTCCAGGCGGCGGAAGGCGACCAGCAGCTCGTCGGCGACGGTCGCGAAGCGCTTGCCCAGGGTGGTGGCCTGCGCGGCCACGTTGTGCGAGCGGCCGGCCATGACCAGCTCGGCGTGCTGGGCGGACAGACGGCCCAGCCGGACCAGGACGGCCACGGCGCGGTCGCGCACGTGCTCCAGCGACTGCCGGATCTGCAGCTGCTCGACGTTCTCGGTCAGATCGCGGGAGGTCATCCCCTTGTGGATCTGCTCGTGGCCGGCGAGCTCGCTGAACTCCTCGATGCGGGCCTTCACGTCGTGCCGGGTGATCCGCTCGCGGGCGGCGATCGACGCGAGGTCGACCTGGTCGATCACTCGCTCGTAGTCGGCGACGGCCGTGGCCGGCACCTCGACGCCGAGGTCCTGCTGGGCCTTCAGGACGGCAAGCCAGAGGTGGCGCTCAAGCACCACCTTGTGCTCGGGGGACCAGAGCTGGGCCAGGGTCGCCGAGGCGTACCGGGAGGCCAGGACATTGGGGATCTGGGGCTTCGCGCTCACGCTTCGCAAGCCTAACAGCCGAGGTCAGCCGGAACCGCGCCGGTCCGGCGGCCACGGCGGACGGGCCGGACGGGCCGGACGGAGCGGCCCGGGCCGGGCCGGGGGCCGACGGAAACGGGGGCAGCGGTCGCGCCGGGCGCGCCCGGGAGTCGCGGAGGGCCCCCGGGAGTCGCGGAGGCCTCAGGGAGCCGCCCGGCCGCTGAGCACCGGGAGCACCTGGACGCAGACCGAGTGCAGCGCCACCCGCTGCTCGTCGGTCATGGTCCCGATGGCCTGGTGGGTCCGGCTCATCTCGCCCCGGATCAGCCCCAGGATCTCCCGGCCCTGCTCGGTGATGACGACGATCTTGACCCGCCGGTCCCCGGCCGCCGCCTCGCGGTGGGCCAGGCCCAGCGACTCCAGACGGTCGACGATCCCGGTCACGTTGGAGGCGTCACAGCCGAGGCGGCCGGCCAGCGCGCGCATCGGCACCGGCTCCTGGACGGCGCCGAGCGCCTTGGCCTGCGAGGAGGAGAGACCGTGCCGGGACGCGGCGGCCGCGAAGTCCTGGAAGTACGCGGCGCCGACGGCGGCCAGTGCCTCCATCAGCTCGCCGTTGGTCGGTACGGTCGTCGTCGCTGTCGAACCCATGAGGTCAGGGTACGACCGAGTGCTTCAGTAACTCAAGCTTTGAGCACGGCAAAGACCTGCCGCCCGGAGCGCGGGCCGCCCGGTCAGAGCACCAGCTGGTCGAAGAGCCGCCGCAGCTCGGCCTCCGGGTCCGCGGTCAGCCCGGTGTGCACCGGCCCCGGCTGGACCACCGCGCTGCGCGGCGCGGTCAGCCAGCGGAACCGCTGACCCGGGCTGTCCGCCGCCGCCGGACCGGCCTGCGGCCCGCCCTGGCAGACCACCTCGATCCCGTGCAGCGCCCGCCGCACCCCGGCGACGTCGACCACCGGGTCCAGCGCCAGCAGCCGCGCCTGGTCCAGGTGCGTCCGCGCCGCCAGGTGGGCGCTCTGCCGGCAGTACAGCAGCACGCCGACGTTGACGCACTCGCCGCGCTCCACCCGGGGCACCGCCCGGATCACCGCGTACTCGTAGTCGTGCAGTTCGGCGACGGCCGGCAGCGCCGACCGGATCGGGCCGGTCATGCGGACACCTCCGGCAGCCAGTCCCGCGGACCGGCCAGTCGCTCGGTCAGCTGGGCGCGGTACGCGGCGCGCACCGCCTCGGGCGAGTCGAACCCCGGCTCGTCCACCAGCCAGACGTCGGGGATCCGCGCCACCGCCTCCCCGATCGCCGACTCCGCCAGCGGGGCGAGCACCTTGTCGGCCGCGAGCAGGTCGGGCTCGGCGCGCAGCAGCGCGTGGTCGGAGGCGTCGTACGCCCGGCGGATCCAGGCAGCGGCGCCGGGCCAGTGGTGGTGGAAGATCAGGCTGGCGCCGTGGTCGATCAGCCGCAGCCCGCCGGTGGCGACCAGCAGGTTGGGATTGCGCCAGGAGCGGTCGACGTTGCCGATCAGCGCGTCGAACCAGAGCACCTGACCGGCCAGTCCGGAGTCCACCTCGAAGCAGACCGGGTCGAAGTTGAGCGCACCGCTGACGAAGGCCATGCCCAGGTTGACCCCGCCGCTGGCCCTCATCTGATCCTGGATCTGCGGGTCCGGCTCGCTGCGCGCCAGCACCGGGTCCAGGTCGACGGTGACCAGTTCGGGCACCGGCAGGCCGAGCCGCCGGCCGAGCTCCCCGGCCAGCACCTCCGCGACCAGCGCCTTGCGGCCCTGCGCGGCACCGACCCATTTCAGCGCGTAGAGCCGCCGGTCGTCGGCCTCGACCAGGCCCGGCATCGAGCCGCCTTCTCGCAGTGGCGTCACATAACGGACCGCCGTCACCTCGGGGAGCACGGCCGACAGCCTATCCGGCATATGCACGGGGCGGGTGTCGCTCGGCATGCTCGCCCGCCCGGGTCGTCCCGGTGGCAGCCCGTGCTGCTCCGTGCGAGTGTGGCGGACAGTAGCGGGGTAGACGCCTGCCCGGCACCACCGGCACCTGTACTGCCGTGACCTGCACCGCTGTGAACTGCGCCGATTCGACCGGCACCGACTCGGCCCGCACCGTGACTGAACGACACCGTGACTGAACGACATGCACTGTGAGGGACGCACGATGGAACGACCCCGGATCCTGATCGTGGGCGGCGGCTTCGCCGGGCTGGAGTGCGCGCGCCGTCTGGAGCGCAAGCTCGCTCCCTCGGAGGCGGAGATCTCACTGGTCACACCATTCAGCTACCAGCTGTACCTGCCCCTGCTGCCGCACGTGGCGGCCGGCGTGCTCACCCCGCAGTCGGTGGCCGTCTCGTTGCGCCGGACGCTGCGCCGGACGCACATCGTCCCCGGCGGCGCGATCGGCGTCGATCCCGGGTCCAAGGTCTGCGTGGTCCGCAAGATCACCGACGAGGTGGTGGCGCTGAAGTACGACTACCTGGTCCTCGCCCCCGGCAGCGTCACCCGCACCTTCGACATCCCCGGCCTGACCGACTACGCGCGCGGGATGAAGACGCTCGCCGAGGCGACGTACGTCCGGGACCACGTGATCGCCCAACTCGACCTCGCCTCCGCCACGCTGGACCAGCGCGAGCGCGAGTCCCGGCTCCAGTTCGTGGTGGTCGGCGGCGGCTACGCCGGCACCGAGACCGCCGCCTGTCTGCAACGGCTCACCACGGCGGCGGCCCTCCGCTACCCGCGGCTGGACGCCCGGCAGATCAAGTGGCACCTGATCGACATCGCCCCGAAGCTGATGCCCGAACTCGGCGACGCGCTCGGCATCGCCGCCCTGGAGGTCCTGCGCGGGCGCGGCATCGAGGTCTCGCTGGGCGTCTCGGTGGCCGAGGTCGGCGCCGAGTCGGTCAAGTTCACCGACGGCCGGGTGCTGCCCTGCCGGACCCTGATCTGGACGGCGGGCGTCGCGGCCAGCCCGCTGATCGGCACCCTCGACGCGGAGACGGTGCGGGGCCGGATCGCGGTGACGGCGGAGATGCGGGTGCCGCAGTTCGAGGGCGTCTTCGCGCTCGGCGACGCGGCCGCCGTGCCCGACCTCGCCAAGGGCGACGGTGCGGTCTGCCCGCCGACCGCCCAGCACTCGGCGCGTCAGGGCCGGGCGGTGGCCGGCAACGTGATCGCCGCCCTCCGCCACCAGCCGCTGGAGCCCTACTACCACAAGGACCTGGGCCTGGTCGTGGACCTCGGCGGCAAGGACGCCGTGTCGAAGCCGATCGGCGTGGAACTGCGCGGGGTGCCTGCCCAGGTGGTGGCACGCGGGTACCACCTGATGGCGATGCGCACCAACGCCGCCAAGTTCCGGGTCGGCGCGAACTGGCTGCTCAACGCGACCGCCGGTGACGACTTCGTCCGCACCGGGTTCCTGGCCCGCCAGCCCGCCCGTTTGCGCGACTTCGAGTACACCGACGCCTACCTGACGAAGGATCAGGTGAAGGCGCACGCCCAGGCGCTGCTCGCCAAGGGCTGACCGCCCGGCCGCCTGCGCGCGGTCCGGCCGGCGCCGGGGGGGCCCCCCCCGCCGGGCGGGGGGGGGGGGGGGGCGGCCGGGGGACGCCGCCCACGCGGCGGGGCGGGGAAGACCGCCCGGGGCC
>NZ_JBHXKE010000290.1:0-10085 GCF_042722765.1 Kitasatospora sp. NPDC058406 | reverse complement strand
GAAGACGTCCACGCCCGCCTGCTCGTAGGCCCCGATCAGCGGCTTCTCCAGCACCCGGCCGTCCCGGACGTGGAGCACCTTCAGCAGCTCGACGCCGGGCAGCTCCGCGCGGATCGCCGCCACCTGGGCGGGTGTCGCGTAGCCGTGCAACTGCACCCGCGACACCCCCGAGGCGGTGACCGCTTCGCGCAGTGCCGCCGGGTCGGCGAGCAGGGTCACCAGGACCGGGGCCGGCCCGCCGGCCGAGCGCGCGCACTCGGCCAGTCGGACCAGCTCCGGCAGGTCGAGGTCCGCGGGCCCGTCCGGCACGCCGTACCAGAGCCCGACCAGATCGACCGGGGCTCCGGCGAGCAGCCGCAGCTGGTCCTCACCGGTGACCCCGCACACCTTCAGCCGCACGGTTCGTTCAGCTCCCCGTGGCCTGGGTACCGGTGGAGCCCGACCCGAACTGCTCCGGCAGCCGGGCCAGCGAGCGCGCGACGAGCTCCTGGTCGAAGCCCTCGTCGACGAGCTCGCCGCCCAGGTACTTCTCGTAGGCGGAGAGGTCGAAGTGGCCGTGGCCGGAGAGTCCGAACAGGATGGCCTCGGAGCGGCCCTCCTCCTTGAGCCGCAGCGCCTCGTCGATGGCCACCCGGATGGCGTGGGTGGACTCGGGCGCGGGCACGATGCCCTCGGTCCGGGCGAAGGTCACGCCGGCCTCGAAGCAGCTGGTCTGCGGGACGGCGCGCGCCTCCAGCAGGCCGTCCTCCAGCGCCTGGCTGACCAGCGGCGCGATGCCGTGGTAGCGCAGGCCGCCGGCGTGGATCGCGGGCGGCACGAAGGAGTGGCCGAGGGTGTGCATCTTCAGCAGCGGGGTCAGTCCGGTGGTGTCGCCGAAGTCGTAGGCGACACGGCCCTGGGTGAGGCTCGGGCAGGCGGACGGCTCCGCGGCGATCACCCGCACCCGGCGCCCGCCGCGCAGCTGCTCGCCGAGGAACGGGAAGGCCAGGCCGGCCAGGTTGCTGCCGCCGCCGGCCGCCCCGATGATGATGTCCGGGTAGTCGTCGGCCATCTCCAGCTGGAGCAGCGCCTCCTTGCCGATCACCGTCTGGTGCAGCGCGACGTGGTTGAGCACGCTGCCGCCCGCGTAGTTGGTGAACGGGTCGTTCATCGCGACCTCGATCGCCTCGGACGTCGCGATGCCGAGGCTTCCCGGGCAGTCCGGGTCGTCCGCCAGGATGCCGCGCCCGGCGGCGGTCTCGGTCGACGGGCTGGGCACGCAGGTCGCGCCGTACGCGTGCATCAGCGCGCGGCGGTAGGGCTTCTGGTGGTAGCTGACCTTCACCATGAAGACCTTGACCTCCAGACCGAAGAAGGCCCCGGCGAGGGAGAGCGAGGAGCCCCACTGCCCGGCCCCGGTCTCGGTGGCGAGCCGGCGGATGCCGGCCTCCTTGTTGTAGAAGGCCTGCGCGATACCGGTGTTGGGCTTGTGGCTGCCGGCCGGGCTGCCGCCCTCGTACTTGTAGTAGATCCGCGCGGGGGTATCGAGCAGCTTCTCCAGGCGGCGGGCCCGGAACAGCGGCGCCGGCCGCCACTGGGCGTAGATCTGCCGGACCACGGACGGGATCTCGATGTCCCGCTCCAGGGTGAGCTCCTGCTCGGCCAGCTCCTTCGGCATGATCCCGACCAGGTCCTCGACCGTCGCGGGCTGCCCCGTGCCCGGGTGCAGCGGGGGCGAGAGCACGGGCAGGTCGGCGGCCAGGTTGTACCAGGACGTCGGGATCTGCGAATCGGCCAGCTGGTACTTGATGGTGTCCACGGTGTCGGCCTCCGGGCCTGGTGGTGGGTCGCGGGGAAGAGGTGTCAGGTGGTGCGGCGGGCGGCCGCGTCGGCCACCAGCGAACCGGCGGTGAACCGCCGGGATTCCGGCCCGGCGAACAGACCGGGGTGCTCACGGCGCATCCCGGTCAGCACCAGGTCGTACGGCAGGTCGTCGAACTCGCCGTGCTCGTGCAGGAATTCCATCTGCCGGGCGCCGTGCTCGTCGAAGGGGTGGTGCACGCTGTCGGCCGTCCCGTCGAACTCCAGCGGCTTCATCCCGTAGAGACGGCAGAGCAGCTTGTTGAAGACCGGGGTGGCCCGCACCCAGCGCCCGTCCAGCTGGACGGAGGTGAGCGCGTGGTAGTAGAAGACGTCGCCTCCGACGTACTCCTTGATCCGCTCGGACGCCAGGTGGTTGCGCACGTCGGTGAGCACCAGGCGGCCGGGGACGCCGACCGAGCGGAGCGCCGCCAGGTACACCAGCGACTTGTGGATGCACATGCCGCGCTTCGCCCGCAGGGTCCCGCTGGCGGTCAGTGCCTCGCGGGTGAACTCCGCGCCGTAGATCTCGTAGTTGATCCGGTCCCGCACGGCGTAGTACAGCCGCACCGCGCGGTCGCGGTCGTCCGTACCGCCGTCCGGCAGCACCTCGGCGACGAAGGCGCTCACCTCCGGCGCGGTGTGGTCGATGAAGTCGGTCGCCGCCAGGGTGGCGGACACGTCACTCGACATGGGGAGGACTCCGTACTCTGGGAAGGGGGCGCTCACAGGCCGAGCATGGTGGCGATCCGGACCCGCTGGACCTCGGAGGTGCCGGAGTAGATCGTCCCGGCGACGGCGTTGCGCAGTTCCTGCTCGACGCCGTACTCGGCCATGTAGCCGTTGCCCCCGAAGATCTGCACGGCGTTCAGGGCGGACGCCACGTTCGCCTCGCTGACCACCAGCTTGGCGGAGGCCAGGTCGACGGTGATGTCCCGGCCGGCGAGGAGGGCCTCGGCGGTGTCGTAGAGCCACCGCCGCGAGGTCTCGACGCCGATCCGCATCTCCACGATCCGGCCGGCCACCAGCTGGAACGACCCGATCGGCTGCCCGAACGCGGTCCGCTCCTTGGCGTAGGCGATGCACTGCTCCAGCCGGCGCTGCATCTCGCCGACGGTGACGGCGAAGGAGCAGAGGATCTCCCACTTCATCACGTGGTCGAGCACCAGGAACCCGGTGCCCGGCCGGCCGATCACGTTGGCCTTCGGCACCCGGCAGTCGTCGAAGAACAGCTCCGACATCGGGGACGCCTTGAGGCCCATCTTCTCGATCGGGTTGCCGACGGTCAGCCCGGGGGTGTCACGCTCCACCAGGAAGGTGGTCACCCCGAGCGGACCGGCGGTCGGATCGGTCTTGGCGTAGACCGCGATCACATCCGCCACCGGTCCGTTGCTGACGAAGGTCTTGCTCCCGTTCAGCACGTACGCGTCGCCGTCGGCCACGGCACTGGTACGCATCGCCAGCGCGTCCGAGCCACCGCCGGGTTCACTGATCGCGTGGGCTCCGATGAGGCTGCCCCCAGCCACCCCGGTCAGGTACCGCTCCTTCTGGGCGGCCGTGCCGAAGCGCTGCAGCGGGACTCCGACGCTCACCATGCTGGTGGTGACGGAGAAGTTGAGCCCGCCGTTGCGGCAGCCGTGGCCGAGTCCCTCCAGGACGTACATGGTGGTCAGCAGGTCCTGGCCGAGCCCTCCGTACTCGGGCTCGAACGGCAGCCCGAGCAGGCCCGAGTCGACCACGGCCTGCCAGGGTCCGCGCGGGAACCGCGCGGCCTTGTCGTGGGCCAGGTAGTCGTCGCCGAACTTCTCGAACCACGGTGTCAGGCCGTCGCGCAACTCGCGCCGATCGGCGGACCATTCGATCATCGCTTCATTCCCCGGTCGGTGGTCGGTGGCGCGGGCGGGATCAGTAGTGGGAGGACGAGGCGCCGGTGAGGTCGTGGACCTCGTCGCCGCGCAGCGCCGGGGTGAAGACGCACACCAGGCGCAGGTCCTCCTCCGGCCAGGCGATCAGCCAGTGCGCGTCGTGCTGGTCCAGCGCGTAGAGCGTGCCGGGCTCGATGACGTGGCTGTTGCCCGCCATGTCGACGACCTCGCCGCGGCCGGAGATGCAGTAGCAGGCCTCCAGGTGCCGCTTGTACTCCAGCAGCGACTTGGTGCCGGCCGCCACGACCGTGTCGGTGACCGAGTAGCCCATCCGGTCCGACTCCAGGAGGAAGCGGCGGCTGACGCCGTTGCCCCACTCGACCGTTCTGACGTCCTCCAGCTTGCGAATGATCATGACGAACTCCGTTCAGTGATTGGACAGTTGTTCTTCGTGCACGGGTCGGTGACGCAGGCCACCGATGAATCCCGCGAGTTCGGCGAGCAGGTCACCACCGGTCTCCAGGACCCGTTCGACCTCCGCCACCAGGGCGCTTCCGACGATCGCCGCGTCCGCGCCCAGGTCCCCCATGGCCGAGACGTCCTCGGCGGTGCGGACCCCGAATCCCACGGCCACCGGGGCCGGGGTGAGCCCCTTGAGGGTGGCGACCACCGGCGCGAGCGCCGAGCGGTCCGGGGCCGGGGCCGTGCCCGAGCGGCCGAAGTGGGCCACCAGGTACAGGTACGCCGAGGCGAACTCGGCACTCTCGGCCAGGACTTCGCGGGGCGAGTTCGGGTAGCAGGTGGTGACCACCGGCTGTCCGATCCGCTCCGCGGCCTCCAGGTACCGCCGCCTGGCCAGCGGCGGCAGCCCGTGCAGCAGGGTCGCGTCCGCTCCCGCGTCCCGGGCCCTGCGCAGGAACTCCTCCAGGCCCACCGGCTTCACCGAGTGGCCCCAGTCGGCCAGCAGCGCGATCCGGGTGTGCCTCAGCTCCGGCCGGACGCGCTCGACGAAGCCGAGCACCGCGTCCAGGTCGACGCCCTGCTCCAGCGCCCGCCGTGCGGAGCGCCGGATGACCGGGCCGTCGGTCACCGAGTCGGGGAACGGCACGGCCAGTTCGAGGCAGTCCACCCGCTCCTCGTCCAGCAGCCGGACGAGGTCCGCGAGCCGGTCCAGGCCAGGGTCACCGGCGTTGAGGAACAGCGCCAGACCCGGGTCGGCGGAGCTGCGGCCGGCGAAGAACCCGCCCGCCGGCCGGCCGTCGTGCTCGGTGGGGTCAGACACCGGCCCGCACCTCCCGGCGCAGCCGCTCCACGAGCCCGACCGCCGCGCCGTCCGCCACCGCCGCCCGGGCGGTGGCGAACGCCTCCGCCCAGTCGGTGGTCCGGCCGGCGGCGATGGCCGCGGCCGCCGCGTTGAGGCAGATGCTCTCCACCGCCGCCGCCGGGCCGTGGCCCCGGAGCAGGTCCAGCAGGTGCTCGGCCGCGTCGGTGCCCTCCGCGGCCGGGCGGAGGTCGGCGAGGGTGCCGCCCGCCGCGCCCACCGTGCCGGGGCCGACGGCCAGCTCCGTGCCGTTCGCCCGCACGGTGTTCCCGGTGAAGCTGAGCAGCTCGTCCACACCGAGGTCGTTGCGGATCAGCCAGACTCGCCGGTCGGCCGCCAACTCGGCGAATCCGTCCCAGAGTTCAGGCGACGATACACCGGTCAGCTGGACCTCGACGGGCACCGCGGCCAGGAACGGGCCGAGCAGGTTGACGAACCGGCCGATCTGCTGCATGCCGTACGGCAGCACGGCGCGCGCCAGTTCGGTCAGCTCGACCGGGTAGACGAACCCGGAGGCGAAGGCCAGGCCGAAGCGGCCGAGCAGGTCCTCGCACTCGGCGTACGAGCGCGCGGTCGGCAGCCCCACCCGGTCCAGGATGTCGATCGAGCCGTACCGGCTGCTGTAGCCGCGCGACCCGGTCTTGACGATCGGCACCCCGGTCGCCGCGGCCACCAGGACGGCGGCGGTGGTCAGGTTGAAGGTGGCGGGGCCGCCCCCGGTGCCGACCAGGTTGACGACGCCGGGCCAGCGGGCCGGCAGCGGCGCGGCACGGTCGGTCAGCGAGCCGAGGAAGGACTCCAGGGTCGGCGTCACGGGGGTGCGGGTGGAGAGCGAGGCGAGCACCGCGAGGGCCTCGCCGTTCTTCAGCCGGCGCTCGTGCAGCCGCTCCCAGAAGTCGGCCCAGACCGGGCGTTCCACCGGTTCGGCGCCCCGGACCAGGCTCTGCAGCAGATCGGCCACGGTCAGTTGGCTCCGCTCGCCACCGGGTCGGCCTGACCGAGGAAGGCGTCGATCGAGGCGACCGAACGGAAGTTGTCCGGCACGATGTCGAGCGCGTCGATGTCCAGCTTGTAGGTGTTCTCCAGCCAGCCGACCAGGGTCAGCAGGCCGAGGCTGTCGATCACGCCGTTCGCCAGCAGGTCGAAGTCGTCGTCGATCTCCTCGACCGTGACCTCCAGCAGGAACTGATCGATCAGGTACCGCTTGATGTCGTCGGTGCGCGCCATGTCAGCCTCCGGAGGCAGTGGTGTCGGGTCGGTCGGTCCGCGCCTGCAGGAGGCGGCGCTGGACGGCCTTGCGGTCGAGCTTCCCGGTGCCGGTGCGGGGCAGCGGGGTGTCCACCAGCTCGACGGTGGCGGGGATGGCCACCCGGGGCAGCAGCCCGGCGGCGTGCTGGCGGATGGTCAGGGAGTTGAGCTTCCCGCCCTCGGCGCGCTGCACGACGGCGTGCAGTCGCGTGCCGGCGAGCTCGTCGGGGACGGCGATCACCGCCGCCTCGGTGACGGCCGGGTGGCTGCGCAGGGCGGTCTCGACCTCGGCCGTGTTGATCCGCACACCGCGGACCTTCACCACGAAGTCCCGCCGGCCCTCCAGGGTCAGCACCCCGTCGTCGTGACGGCGCACCAGGTCCCCGGTGCGGTAGTAGCGGGTTCCGGCCCGCTCGGAGAAGACGCCCCGGTCGAGCTCGGCGTCCAGGTACCCGGCGGTCTGGAACGGTGTGGAGACCACGAGTTCACCGCGGCCCGGCCCGGTGAGCTCGACGCCGTCCTCGTCCAGGACCAGCGCGTCGACCCCGTCGATCGGCCGGCCGATCGGCACCGTGCCGTACGGCATCGGGTCCGCCGGGTCGATCGTGTGGAGGAAGCTGTCGTTGGTCTCGGTGCAGCCGTAGACGTTGTGGAAGACCGCCTTGGGCAGGAGTGCCGGCAGCGGTTCGAAGCCGCGGGCGCTGACGGCGTCGCCGGTGAGCAGCGCGTGTTCCACACCGTCCAGCACCAGCGCCGGGTCGCCCGCAGCGGCCTGGGTGAGCAGTTGGTAGAGCATCGGGACGCCCTGCACGACCTGGACCGGCCGGGCGCGGTACTGCGCCAGCAGGTGGGCCGGGTTGGCGGCGAGGTCCTGGTCCACCAGGGAGACACACCCGCCGCGGCTGAGCGTGGTCCAGATGTCGAGCAGGCACAGGTCGAAGTTGAGCGGTGCGTAGTTGAGCACCGTGCTCTCCGGGCCGATGCCGAACTGCTCGGCGGCCCAGTCGGCGAACCGCGTCACCGCGCCACCGGTCAGCGGCACGACCTTGGGCAGCCCGGTCGAGCCCGACGTGGTCAGGAGCAGCGCCACGTCCTCCGGGTCATGGTCACCCTCGAAGGTGAACTCCTCGTGTCCTTCGGTCAGTTGGATCGGGTCGGGCAGGCGTCGGGCGCCACAGCGGTCCACCAGGGCGGCCAGGGTCTCGGCGCCGAGCTCCGCCGAGGGCAACAGCACCGGCCGGCGGAGCATCAGGCAGGCCAGCACCACGGCGACGGCCTGCGGCGACTTCTTCGCCACCATGGCCACCGGTTCTGCGGGGCCCAGGCCCAGCCCGGCCAGCCGCGCGGCGGCGGCACCGGCCATGCGGTGCAGTTCGGCGTAGCTCACCTCGTCCGCGTGCCAGAGCAGTGCCGGCGCCTGCGGGCGGACTCTCGCCTCTTCGGCGATCCGGCCAGGGAGGGATCTCCACGGCATCGAACGGTCCTCCGTCTCACGTCCTGGGAGTATCTGAGTGGGTCTGAGTGGTCTGCGGACTGTCTGAGCGGTTCTGCGCGGGCAGCCGAAAGCCGATTACGGCTGCCGCCGAAAATGTGCGCAGGATGAATCGCCAGGTGGCGGGCGGCCGCACGCGTGGGCGGCCGCACTCGTCCATGGGTAAATAGATGAATACACCTGAAGAAGTTGACCGATAAACCGCCCGGTCGGCGCGGAGGAGTTCCGCGTGACGGAATACCGAAGGTGGAATCCCGCAATCCGGAACCGGGACGGCCCGATCAGCCCGCGCGCCGCCCCGAAGGCTGCGCGAACGCCGCGGAGATACCCAGCAGAAGATACGTACAGCCGGTGATGTACTTCTGGGCACGGGCGAACCGCACACTACGGGCGAGCCATGCGCCCACCCCGACCGAGGCCACCGCGTACACCAGATCCATGGCCAGGGCGATCGTGAAGAACACCAGCCCCAGCACCAGGGTCTGACTCGCCCCGGAGCCCCGCTCCGGGTCGACGTACTGCGGCAGCAGCGCCAGGAAGAAGAGGGCGACCTTGGGGTTGAGCACGTTCACCAGAGCCCCCTGGCGCAACAGCGTCCCGACCGACCGGGGGCTGTCCGAGCCCGCCGGGCCCTCGCCCAGCGCGCCCCCCTTGGACAGCAGGGTGCGGATGCCCAGGTACACCAGGTAGGCGGCGCCGGCGTACTTCACCACGTCGAACGCCGTGGCGGAGGCGGCGATCAGCGCCGACACCCCGACCACGGTGCCCAGGACGTGGACCAGCGTGCCGAGTTCCACCCCGAGCGCCGAGGCGAACGCCGCCCGCCGGCCCTGGCCGATGCCACGACTGAGGATGAGCAGCATGTTCGGCCCGGGCACCGCGACCACCGCGACCACCGTCGGCACGAACAGCAGCAGCGCCGCCATCGACGGGAGCGTCAACTCCACCGGGCCCATCCCCCTCCGTCAGCTGCGGAGCGAGCCGGACGGCTCAGCCCCACTCAAGGTCCCCGTCACGCCCGCCCGGGAATCCGAAACCCACCCAAGCCGACTGAAATGATTGCCGAATGGCCACCATGTTACTCATCCCCCCAGCGAATTAATCGATCTTTGTCTCAGCTCCGCCGTACTCTGTTTCCCAAGCGAAGTTCCTTCGATCCTGCCGACCGCACTTCGGCAAGTCCAGGGATCACAGCTGTCCCATAGGTGCCGTGACTGGTGACGGCCAGGTTATCCACGGGGGCACCACAGAGCAGCAGAACCACCACCACGGAGTTAGCAATGGATCTTGAGCGCGACCGGAAGGTCCTGACGGACCTCTACCGGCAGTTGCGGAACGAGCCGAACCTGAGCACACCCGAGATCTGCGCCCGGTCAGGCCTGGATCCGGCCTCCCTCCACGAGGCCACGGCGCTGCTCACCGAGCTCGGGTTACTGACCGGGTCCGGCCGCGGCAGCGGGCGGCCCACCGTCACCTCCACCGAGGTCGCGCTCAACCGCCTCGCGCAGCAGGCCGAGCAGACCGCCGTACGCTGGCTGGAGGAGACCATCCGGGTCCGCAAGGCGATGCGGCTCCTCACCACCGAACTCGCCGACCAGTACCAGCAGCAGGAGAGCCTCGCGCCCGCCGAACTGATCGTCGGCCTCGACCACATCTCCGAAGTGCTGGAGGACTGCACCGAGCTCGCCCAGGACGAGGTGCTGAGCATGCACCCCGGCCCGGTCGTCGAGAGTCGCTCCAAGGCCCGTCTGGAACGCAACCAGAAGGTCGTCAACCGCAGCGTGGGGATGCGCACCATCCACCTCGCCTCCACCGCGCGGCTGCCGCAGGGCCTCGCCCTGCTGGAGGAGATGCAGCGCTCCGGGGTCCAGATCCGGCTGGCTCCCACCATCCCGTTCCGTTTGATCGTCATCGACGACGTGATGGCCTTCACGCCGGCCTTCGGCACGGAGGCGCAGCCCACCGCCATGGTCACCCGCGGCCCGGTGATCACCCGCCTGCTCAGACGGGTCTTCGAGCACTGCTGGCAGTCGGCGGTCGAGCTCGGCACCGACACCCCGCCGCCCCAGACCCCCGTCGACACCCCGCTCACCGGCCAGCAGGCGGGCATCCTGCGGCTGATGAACGCCGGCTTCAAGGACGAGGCGATAGCCCGCGAACTCGGCGTTTCCACCCGGACACTGCGCCGTCTGATGAACGACCTGATGGAGAAGCTCGGCGCGGACAACCGCTTCCGGGCCGGGGTCCGGGCCCAACAGCTGGGCTGGCTCAAGTAGCCGGGGGGGGGGGGGGGGGCGCCGGCCGGGCCCCGGGGCGGCCC
>NZ_JBHXKE010000289.1:0-10195 GCF_042722765.1 Kitasatospora sp. NPDC058406 | reverse complement strand
CCCGCCGACACCCTCCACACCGCCCGCGCCGCCGGCGGGCGTTCGTCGTGACACCGCCCCCGCTCATTCGAACGAGGGAGCGGGGCCGGTGTCACGAGCGGTCCACCACCGGCTGGTCGATCTCCTCCTCCAGTTGGGCGAGTTGCTGGGAGACAGCGGAGGTGGTGAGGTGCGGCAGCCGTGCGGCGTCCACGACGCCGCCGCGCAGGGCCACGGCGCGCAGGGCGCGCAGACGCCGGGGGACGAATATCATGCTGCAGAGCTGTAGCGGTACTTCAGAAATTCTTGCTTGCCCGCAAGCTGTCCTTCACTGACCATCGAGGCATGACCGATACGAGTGAGCAGTGGCGGGTGCGGTTCGACGCCGAGGTGGGCTTCGCCAACGGCGGCGGCCTGCAGACCCAGGGGTTCCGGCTGGACATCCCCGGGCCGGAGATCGAGGACGGCGAGCTCGGCGAACTGCTGGTGCGCCACCTCGGCCTGCTGATGGTCGAGGGAGTACGGATCACGAACCGGGAGGTCCTGCGCGAGCCGCACAAGGGCTCGCGCGGCACGGCCGCTGGCGGGGCCGCCACCGAACGCCGAATCGTGGACCTCAGCCACCCGATCCGCCCGGGCATGGTGACCTACCCCGGCCTGCCCGGCCCGGAGATCAGCGACCACCTCTCCCGGCACGCCTCGCGCGAACTCTACTCCCCCGGTACCGAGTTCAACATCGCCAGGATCTCGATGGTGGCCAACACCGGCACCTACGTGGACACCCCGTTCCACCGCTTCAGCGAGGGCCCGGACCTCTCCGCTGTGCCGCTGGAGCGGCTGACCGACCTGCCCGGCCTGGTCGTCCGGCTCGACGGCGCGCCGGGGCGCGCGATCGACCGCAGCCTGCTGCTCCCGCACGAGGTCACCGGCCGGGCCGTCCTGATCCACACCGGCTGGGACCGGCACTGGGGGACGGACGCCTACGGCAGCGGACACCCCTTCGTGACGGCGGACGCCGCCGCCTGGCTCGCCGAGCAGGGCCCGGCGCTGGTCGGCATCGACTCGGTGAACATCGACGACACCGCCGACGGCACCCGCCCCGCGCACACCGCGCTGCTGGCGGCCGGCATCCCGGTGGTGGAGCACCTGCGCGGCTTGGAGCAGCTGCCGCCGTCCGGCTTCCGGTTCTTCGCCGCGCCGCCGGCCGTCGAGGGCATGGGCACCTTCCCGGTCCGCGCGCACGCGCTGGTGGACGGGGAGCGGTGAGGGTGCTCTCAGCGGCGGTCGCGGCGGCGGCTGGGCTGGCGGCGCCCTGCTGCTCGCCGCGAACACGATGGCCTCCGCCGGGCGGAGCGGCGAGCGGGGAAGCCTGTGGAGCTGGCCCCCAATCACCGCCCTCGCCACCCTGATCCACACTCGCTGACCGCAGCCCGTCCACGCAATGGACGGTCTCCGCTCCCCCCGGTCAGTCGGTGTTCCGCCGCCGTCGGAGCACAGCCTTGTAAACGGCGAGGTCGCTGCCGTCGATGAAGACCTCAGCGAGGACGCGCTGAATCGCCCCGGGGTGAAGCGGTCCCGACCGAGAGCGTTGGCGAGGTCGAGTGAACGCCGGGAGGATGGCGATAAGCGAGCCGACTCCCAAAACGGCGCCACCCACCGTCAGGGCCGACCTGGGCGGGCACGGCCCAGCCCAGGAGCACAACAGCCGCGCCGACTCCGGCCGTGAGCATGCGAAGCCTCGTTGAACGTCCCCTCCGGTAGTCTGCCGCGGCTCCACGCCACGACATGTGCACGAATCTAACAGCGAAGACACCTTTGGGCGCCCGGAGTTGATGGGTACTCACATTCCGAGTCTGGTTGCGAGGTGTGTGCACCCCTTCTTCGCGCATCCGGTGTTGAGGCACCGGCCAGCCAGGCCTTGGCCTCGACGCTCCCCGCCCCCGAACCGGACGCCAAACCCGCACGTGAGTGCCTGCTTCCGAACCCCAAAGCAGCAGGTCAACGAGCCATTGCCCGGAATGCGAAGGCTGCGGAAGCGTTCGCCGAACGGTCACCGTGACGTTCGGCGAACGGAACTGCCGGGGTGTGTGGGATGCTCGGGGCGGTCTTCGGGGAGGCCTTCACCCGGAGGTCGGCGAACGCGGTCGGTGGACCGACTCAGCCTTGATCGTTCTCAAGTTGACCAGCAGCAACTTGGCTCGC
Organism: Kitasatospora sp. NPDC058406; assembly: GCF_042722765.1. NCBI lineage: Bacteria > Bacillati > Actinomycetota > Actinomycetes > Kitasatosporales > Streptomycetaceae > Kitasatospora > Kitasatospora sp. NPDC058406. The sequence goes on along the minus strand of NZ_JBHXKE010000289.1, from coordinate 8,014 downwards.
GACTCACCTGGTACCAGGCTACCGACCCCGCAGAGTCCGAGGGCTCAGAAATAGGCACTCAGCAGTACGTCCGGGCCTTCTTGACTGCGGGTTCAACCTGCTGGGGGTCGGCGGTCACGTTGAACAGCTGCTGCGCCTCCTTCAGGGCGTCGGCGAGCGGCTGGAACTTGGCGTCCGCCAGGGCAGCCGCCCTGGCCAGTTCCTCGGCGCCGACGAGGCGCGCCACCTCGATGTCGAAGGCCTGCCCACCGTCGGTGCCCGGCATCCGTTCCGGCAGTCGACTCACCACCGCACAGGCCAACTCGGCGTCGGTGCCCTGGACCTTGCCGAACGCCGCCCCCGACTGGCAGGCCGTCAGAGCCAGCAACAGACCGACCGCGGCCACAGCAGTTGTCGGACGCCCCATCAGTTCCCCCCGCTCGAAGACTTCCGGCCATCCTCGGGGGCTTCGCTCAGGGAGGCATAGTCCAATCCCGGCCAGCTTGCACGGCTACCGACCCCGCAAAGTCCGAGGGTTCAGAAAAAGGCACTGCGGCCGAACCGGCACCGCAACCGGCGAACCACCCCAGCGTCTGTGTGAGGTGGGGCGATCCCGGGCGGCGCCGGCCGCGGGAACGGAACCAGGCCGAAGCCGCCGTGCGCGCGCTCGGCGACCAGATCCCCTGCCGGGGATTGAGGTCGGGCGCATAGGAGAGGAGCTGGAAGACCGTCAGCCAGTCCTCGTTCGCGGCGATGAACGCCTTCATCGGCGACATCAGGTGGGTGGACAGGTTGTCCCAGCGGAGCGCGACGGGGCCGCCGAGCTGGGTGCGGGCTCGGATGATCAGGTCCCGGTAGTGCTGCCACGTGAAGCCCTTGGGCTTGCCCTTGTGCCCCCGGTGGATACGGAAACGGTAGATCAGCCGGAAACGCGGACTCCCAGACGTTACGCACGCCCGGGCCGACTAGGGTCCGCTTCCTCATCCGCCGCGTACTCCACCAGCCCCACATCCCGGCGCAGCGCGGCGCCGAGTGCATTCCGGTCGGCCCGGGACGGGCAGGCTGAGGCGGGGGAAGGGTTTGTCGCGCAGGTCGACGAGGAAGGCCATGGCGGCGGAGAACACGCTGTCGGGCGTCGCGGGATGGGCGAGGAGGTCCTGCCTCGCCCATCTCCCGGTAGAACTCGATAAAACAGTCGGCAAGGAGTCGGAATGAATCCGCGCAGAGGTTGCCGAGGACGCCCGACCCGACATCGCAGAAGGGTACAGGCCCGGCGCCCCCGAGAGATCATGGCCGGACAGTCGTCCATATCCCAACCCGTCGCGAATTGGGCAGCGGCGAAGCTCCGCAGTGAATTGACATGCATCGGAACGTGAACGCTCGGCACAGCTTTCCAACAGGGCCTTCATCTCCGATACCCCGTCACTGGGGCTCCACGACAGAGGGATCACCGAGTGGCACTCGTCTCGTACCGGGCATAGCGTGGAACTGGTCGAGTGCCGAAGCCGCTGACTCTCGTCCTGTTGCAATCGCTGCAACAGGACGATAAGTACCACTCGAATCGCACCAAATGGGGGGCGCGTCACAGAGGTCATCGACAGAGAAGGGTCGCTGGGCAATGTCATCTCCAGAGGAACAGCGTCGAAAGCTGGAGAGGGATCTCCGCCAGCATGAGCATCGCGCTGACCGCATCAATGAAGAGATCCGAAACCTCAATAACGAGCTGAGAATCCACAATGTTCTATTGTCGCTCGGGCGAGACAAGAAGCTTCTGAACTTGCTCGATCAGCTGCGCGACGACGAAGTCCTGGCACGCAAATCACGTGAAATCGGCCGCTCGTTCTTCGAGCAACAAGGTGTCGAGCTCCCTCCGGAGATTCAGGTGGTGACCGGCGCCCCAACAGACCAAGGGGCGAGGATACGCGGTGTCTTTCTCGACGATGCCGGGCGCGAGTACGAGGTGGTGTGGGACTCGCAGCGCGGGTTCGACGTGCATCCCGAAGTCCGAGCGAAGAACCCGCTGGACCTCACCCTGTCCCACGCCAAGGAACGGACCCAGCAGAGCACGGACTTCACCCTCACGGGGACTGGGTTCACTCCCAATGGGCAGGTTTCCATGAACATCTTCATGGAGCCGGGGCTCAACGTCCCGAACAAGGACCTCGGAAGTGTATCCGCCAACCATCTTGGCGAGATCAGCAGGTTTCACCGCGCCTGGTACCTTCACGGTCCGGATCCTCAGACCAGGAACCCGGCTTTCATCGCAAGGGACGTGACAGAGGATCAAGCCGCGATCGACGAGGTTTCCAGCGCCTCTTGGTATCCCCTGTTGTGAACGCGGACCGAGCAGGCCTTCGAGTTGCCCGGGGCGAGGTCGACCCCGCCGGCCGCCCTTTCTCCTGATGCTCGGTGATTCGACACCAGCGAGCTGCTCAGGAGCCCCTCCTCGCATGCGCCGAGCACCCGACGACCACCCGGTCGAGACGGCCGTTCGACCACCAAACCCCCAGAGCACTACGACAACAGCTACTTACGCGTCGGGTGCTCGGGCAGGGCGAGCCAGTCCGACCAGGAGATCTCTCGGCCGAGGAACCGCGGCTGTTCGAACGGCCAGTCGGCGGCGATCCACTGCGGCACGAGCGTGTCGAGGGTCTGCTCGACCTTGCTGTCCACCAGGTCGTCCACCACCCACCAGGAGATCTCGCCGTCCGCGCCGGCCCTCTCCGGTGGGTCGATGTAGACGCAGCCGAGGAGAGCTGTCTCCGCTGTGTCGAACAGCGCGTAGTTGAAGGACTGGTGTGCGGCGATCTCTTTCTCGTGCCGCAACAGGTCGGCCTGGTCGGCCTCGTAGGTCATGGTGGCTGCGGGCCAGCCCCAGGCTGGGCCGAAGATGGTCCACAGCCGCTCGCGCGAACCCATCACAGCCGGATAGTCGAGCGGGGTGTCCGCCTCCCGGATCGGCCGCAGGTGATGCCCCCCTCCCGGCAGCGGTACCAGGACAGGATGGACGAAGTTATCGGGGAGCCAGCTCATAGCGCCCGACCGTAGCAGCGCGAGGCCGTCCGCTCCTCTGGATTTTCCCCGTTTACCGCCAGGCTCTGTTCTCCTGCCGGGCAGTACCCGCGATCACCCGATCGGGACTCCCGTTCGATCGAGAGAACGGATGATCGGCTCATGGTCATGAGCCGAGGACTACGAGGGGGTCGGTGTGAAGGAACTGCAAGACGCCATAGCCGGTCTGCTGCCTGCCGTGGTGGCGGCGGGGATCCGACCCGAGGGCTGCCCGGCGTGGCTGTGGCGGCCCGGCCGTGTTGAATGCGCCGGGGCATGGGAGGCAGTCTCGACCATCTACAGGGCGCTGACGGGACTGGTTCTACCAAAACAGGCTCCCGCTCGGGAGTGGCGGCGTCTGGACCTTGTGCTGACCTACGAGGACGGCCAGCAGCAGATCCTGGAGGTCGATGAGAAGCAGCACTTCACCAGCGCTCGCGCCCTGACCTTGGAGCACTACCCGTCGACCGTGGAGCTCGGCTTCGATGCCGCGCGGTGGCTGGCCCGATCGCGGGACCTGACCGGGCGCGAACCCGGCGGCGGGTACGCCGAGCCCAGGCCGCCGCTGTTCCCGGGCGACGGCGGCCGCCATCGCCAGCGCGCCTTCCGGGACGCGCTGGCGGATCTTCTGCCGGCCGGGCATGGCTGGCTGCCGACCGTCAGGATCAGCGCTACGGAGGTCGGCTCCGTGATCACCGCCCCGAACCCCGCTTCCTCGCTCAGCACACTGCTCGGCGAGCGGGGTGTGCCGGGCCACGGTCTCGTGTCCCCGCCTGCTGTCCCGGAGCGCATCGGCCCGAACGAGTGAGGGCTCTCCCGTCGGAATCCCATCAAGCGCAGGATGCCCCGGCCCGTCGGTTCTCTCTGATCGAGCCGGGCGGCGTGCGCGGTATCCGCGGCTGCCGCGGATTCCCGGGACAACTTCCCAACCCCCCGCGCGGTTCCTGCGCCAGAGCCTACGATCCCGGTGTGACTGAACCCTCGGACTACGAGTTTGAAGCATGGCGCGACATCCAGCGTTTCACAGGCCGCCCGCTGTCCCGGAGAATGGGCGAGGCCGGCGAACAGCTGGCCGTCGGTGCGGCGAAGCTCGGCAGGCGCGCGGCCAAGCGGTTGGAGAGCCACCCACGGGCCCTCTCCGCAGTGGCGCGTGGGCAGGAGATCGTCGCCGGAGGAGCCCGGAAGGCGGGTACCGCCGCGCGCAGTGCCGCCGACGCGATGCCCGACTGGAGCGGCGTGGTCGTCCAGTCCACCCGGCAGACGGTGGGGCGGCTGTCGCGCGCGGGACTGCCCCCCGCTCGGGTGGTGAAGCGCCATCAGAAGCGCGGTCACGACGTGTCGTCGCTGGCCGACCTTCACCGGCTCGACCTGGAGCAGATCGACGCGGTGCGGGGGCGCGCGGCCAGTTGGTACTACCCGGCCGCCGCGGCGCTGTCGGGAGCGACGGCGGGGTTGGTGATCTCGGGCGGGGAGCTGGTCGTCGCCGCCTCCGCAGGGGCCGCGGCAGCTCCTTCGGGAGGCATGATCGTGGGCGCCCTCGCCGGCGACGCCGCGATCGTCCTCGGACTGGCGTCCCGGGTGGTCGGCCATGTGTCGCTGTTCTACGGCTACGACCCCGAATCGCCCGCCGAGAAGCTGTTCGTGATGTCCGTGGTCAACGCCGGCACGGCGGTCTCGTCCTCCGCCAAAGTCGCCGCGATGGGCGACATCTCCCGGCTCACCCAGGCACTCGTGCGAGGCAAGGCGTGGGATGTCCTGAGCGAGTCTGTGGTCACCAGGGTCTCTGTGCAGTTCGCCAGAGCATTCGGCATACGCCTCACCAAGAAGGGCCTCGGCAAGGTCGTTCCCGGAGTCGGGATCCTCGTGGGCAGCACCCTCAACTGGTCCATGCTGGAGCGGATCGTCGACACCGCTGACATGGCCTACCGGCGCCGCTTCCTCATCGAGAAGTACCCGCACCTCGGCGACGAGGAGGCGACCGGTTCGTTCCTCGACACCGACGAGGGCGGCGTGGACTCCGATGACAGGCCGATCAGCGTCCTCGCCGAACTCTCCGAGGCAGGCGGACCCGACCTTCCCTGATCTACCAGGCGGTCTCGCCGTGCTGTTCGGCAAGGCTCGACGTCCCGCCCACCACGCGAGCGCAACGCTGTTGGTGGTACCCCGGGCACGGCTGATCGCCGCGCAGCGCGCCGCGGGGCTCCTCGGCGTACACCGTCACCCGGGCCGGCGGGTAGCGGTGCGGCCCGGGTGACGTTGCCGCGCCGGAACACCTCGACGATCCCCCGGTCGACCTGGATGGGCAGACGCTCGTGCCGGAAACCCGCGGCTCCGCCGCTTCCGCGTCAGACCACTCGCCGGTCGACGAGCGCGGCCACCTCGGTGAAGTACCCACGAAACAAGGGCTCGTCGCCGGGCGGTACCCGGAACTCGGGCGAGGTGCTGTACCAGAAGGCGGCCTGGTCGGTGCCGTAGAGTGCGGCGTCCGGGTCGCGTACGGTGCCGATGAACAACTGGCCGGGCCGGTCGGGCTTCTTGTAGTACACCAGCGCTCCGAGCCACCGCAGTGGCACCCGAAGCTCGGATCTGCCCCTGCTGAACAGTTCGAACACTCCCCGGTCCACGCGCAGGTGCAGGCTCTCGTAGTCGAACGTCAGGGGCTCCATGGCGGGACGATAACCGGCTCCCGGGTCACAGCGCGACCACCCCCACCACGGCCGCCGCCGCCACGACCAGGACACCCACCACATTGACGGCCATGTCCCGCTTCCAGGAACGGCGTTCGGCCTCGACGTCCAGGACGAAGTCGGCCGGGTCTGCGGGGGCGTAGTGGATCGTGAGGTCCGATCCCCGCGATCCGGCGGGGTCGGGGATTCCGGACCCGCAGTAGGCCGTGACCTCCCTGCCGTCCAGGGTGGTGAAGGTCACGACCGGCATCAGGGTGGTCAAGGTTTGGCCGTCGGAGTCGACGGTGACGCTCCTGAGGACGGCAACGACCCGGCCGGGGACGACGGCCATCGCGGCGAGTTCGTCGATGCGACGGTTCCGGTCACGGACGTTCCCGGGCAGGTGGAAGAGGCCTGAGAGGGTCCAGGGCCCGCAGAAGCCGACCAGAGCCCACGGCCATCCCCGGTCGACAACGGCGACGGCGACCAGGCCGGCGTAGACGAGGAAGAGCGAGAAGTTCGGCCGGCCGAGGCCGCGCCCGCCCTCGGAGAACCGATGGGAGAACCGGACGGCGTGGGGTCTGCCGCGCGGGTAGGACACGCCGATCTCCCGGCCCGTCCACGCCACACTGATCCTCTCGCCCCGCTCACCGTCGTTGGTGACGGTGAACTCCTGCCCGGTGGACGGGTCCTGGAACGAGACGACCACGGATATCCCGTCCTTCGGGGAACTCCCGTGCCGCGGCTCCTCCACCCGCTCGATCCGCCCCTTCGCCCGGACCGTCCGCTGCGCCCGGGTCATCCCGGCCAGCGACCTCCCGTATCCGACCAGCGCCAACGCGCCGAACACCCCGCACCACAGCGCCGCATACGCATGCCAGCCCATGGGTCAGCCTCCCGCCGAGACGCGCCGAACAACCTTGCCCTGCCCGTCCGCCTCCAGGTAGGCGGTGCCCTCGGAGCCGGTCACGGAGACCCTGAGGACGACCGTGCCGGTCAGACGGTCGGCGGTGAGCTGCCAGGTGCTCAGGGTGCCGACGCCCAGCGTGGTCATGGCCTCCTGCACCAGGGCGGGGACACGATCGTACGGCAGGGACTCCAGGTCGATTCGGGAGGCCGCCGGGGTGCTGGTCGGGGCGAAGACGACCGTCAGCAGGCGCTCCTGGACGGTGACGGTGAGCGCCCGCTGCCGGTCCTCGCCTCTGGCGAGCGTGGCGACGGAACCGCCCAACCTGCCGTCGTCGAGGAAGGACTGACCGGAGCCGAGGGCCACCGTGCCGGTCACCGACGACACGGTGATCGTGAACGCCGAGGAGGTGCCGGAGGCGGAGACCGGCGGCCGCGCGGTGCTGGTGCCGTCCTCGCCGAACAGGTCCGCGCGGAACAGGTCCGCGCGGAACAGCAGGACGACCAGGGCCGCGCCGAGCAGCAGACCGAGGAATCCGACCGCGGTGGCGCCGGCGCCTTCTGCGGGGTCGCTCGCCCGGGCCGGTCCGGGCGCGGAATCGAGACGGGCCGCGGCCACCCGCTCCTCCCACTCCGGGGTCGGGCGTTTGACGATCCTCACCTTCAGCGGCCGGTCCGGCGGGTACTGGACGACCAGGATGCCGCGCGGCCGGTAGTCGGGCAGGTAGGCGACGTTGATGTCCTGGGTGAACTCGACGCGGTACGCGGGTGCGTCGTCCGGTGCGACGGTGAGGTCGAACCTCACCGGCATGTCGCTCGCCTCACCTCTGACGGCCTCCCGGCTCTCGATCATCGCGAGGGCCATGCACGGCGGGACCGCCGCTTCCCTGGCCCGCCTCGGCATGCCGGCGAGGTAGCGGATCAGGACGTAGACCGCGAGCAGGCACGCTCCCCCGACGATCAGCGGCACACTCCCCAGGACGATCCCGACAACGACGGCCGCCAGGGACACCCCCGTCACACCGCCCGTGAGGAACCCCCGAGCGAGCATGACAGGCCTGTTCTGCGTGGGCGGCGGCGCGGCGCCCGTGGTAGTCGTCATACGGGCGATTGTGCTGGGCGCAGGTGACCTCCGGTAGGTGTCAGCCCTCGCCAGCTCTCCGGCGAGGCACGACGTCAACGCGTGCCGGCAACCCCGAGACCGCCGGGGCGCAGCAGGCGCTGCGAGCGGTCGGCGGTGGCGGCCTTGAGGACGCCGGGCACGCCGAGTGCGCCGAGTGCGCCGCAGTCCGTCGCGGTGGGGCTTCTCTCCTGACCGGGGGTCAGGGTGTCTCGCCGGAGGGGCAGGGCCTTGGTGCGTGGCCCCGACCTTCCGTAACGAGCGGGACCGGTGGCCGACCGTTCGGTCGGCC
>NZ_JBHXKE010000288.1:0-10206 GCF_042722765.1 Kitasatospora sp. NPDC058406 | reverse complement strand
GGCCGCCACCGTTGGGTGATCGAGCGCACCGTCGCCTGGCTCGGCGGCTTCCGCCGGCTGCACCGCCGCTACGAACGCAAGGCCGACCACTTCGCCGCCCTCGCCAGCATCGCAGCCGCCCTCATCTGCACCCGACGGCTATCCAAATGAGATGCCTTCTTGCTCGGTGATCGTCTCGGCCGCCGCCCGGCCCGCGGCGTCGGCGATGTCGACGATCACCACCGCCGCGCCCTCCGCGGCCAGGCGCCGCGCGGTCGCGGCGCCGATACCGGCGGCCGCGCCGGTGATCACAGCCACCTTGCCGTGGAAACGGCGGCACATCTGCTCTGTCATGCGCTGAAGGTACAGCTGGACATTAATTATGCAAATACCTTGACGTGGGGATGCCGGGGCTTCACAACCGTCGATCAGGCGACGTCGGAGCGCGGCATCGGTCGTGCCGCGGTCTGGCGGTGGCGCCACCTGCGACTGACCCGCCACCTGACAGAGAGCCCTGCCGGGTAGGTGGACAGGCGACGGCGCAGCACCCCCATGGCCGGCCCACCCTCAGTAGTCCCGGCCCGACCCACGCCACCTACCATCCCCTGGCGACACCTTACGGAGACTCCCATGTCCGACTCGCCTAGCTGCTTCAGCGGTCATCCCCGCCCAAGCACGGCGCGCCGCGCGCCTCGCCGACTGGGCGAGTTCGGATGCCAAGCCCTGCTGGATCGTCACCCTCCCCATCCGCGCACCCGACGGTGTCTGCGGCACCCAGAGCTTCATCGAATGGGCGACAACCTGCGCCGAGGCAGTAGACGCCGCACTCCAGCGTGCCGCGAGCCCGGCAGCAAGGCGGCACCGCCGCGACGCCGACCTCGACATCTGGACGCCGGCCTGAGCTGCACCGCCCGCGCCTGCCTGAAGGATCGTGCAACGAGTTGCCGCACGATAATGATCAACGCCGTTGCGTTTACCAGCGACGGCGGGGTGCAAGTCCGTTCTCCATGATCTGGATGTCGACGACGAGCGTGTAGGACTGGTTCGCCTACTGGGGCATGCTGGGCTCGGGCGACTTCGACCTCATACAGCCGTTCTTCGCGGCCGGGTCAGCCGGGAGACACTCTAAACGTGACCACCGGTCCCGCGTGTCCACCGTTTCGGCGCCGTCAGGCGTCCCATAGCCCGACCACAGCAGGAGCCCCGCGGACGCCGCGGGGCTCTTGGGTCCTCGCGGTGTCCGGCCGGTCTGCCGGATGCCGTCACAGCACGCGCAGGTGGACCAGCGCCGCGCTCTGGGGCTTGCGCTCCGGGCCGGGCAGGCCGAGCGCCGCCAGCGCCGCACCGGACGCCTCAATACCGGCCACCGTCCACGTCACTGTCGGCTTGGGTGGGGTGACCAGCGTAGCGCGGTAGGTCCGGTCAGGGGCGAGCCCAGGGACACGTAGCCGCGGTGGGACGGGGACGATGTCGTCCAGTTGCGCGTAGGAGAAGACCGCCTCCGACCTGTCCTGGGCGACGACCCCGTGTGCGAGAAGCCCCTCGGGCAGCTCGACGCGGGTGAACCGGCCGTTGTGGAGGAGGGCGCGGTGCTGTTTGTAGAGGTCGATCCAGCGCGCGAGGCGGTCCAGCTCGTGGGCCGGCACCGAGGTGAGGTCCCACTGGACGCCGAACTGCCCGAAGAACGCCGTGGCCGCGCGGAAGTCGAGCGTACTTGCCCGGCCGGTCTGGTGGGAGAGTGGCGCGGTGACGTGGGCGCCTTGGTACTCGAGCGGTGCGAGCTGGGCGGTCCAGTGCTGGATCAGCTGGCGGGACAGCGGATCGGTGATGTCTGAGGCCCAGACGCTCTGGACCCGCTCGAAGATGTCCAGGTCGATCCGGCCGCCGCCCGAGGCGCAGCTTTCCCACGTTACGCCGGGGTGGCGGCGGGCCAGCTCGTCGAGAAGTTCGCGGAAGGCGAGAGTCTGGCGCCGCGCCGCGGCCCGGCCGGATCCGTGAGAGTGGCCGCCGTCGATCTGGTCGCGGTTGTGGTCCCACTTGACGAAGTCGATCCGGTGAGTCGCCATCAGACGGTCGAAGGCGTCGAGCAGGTGGGCTCGTACGTCGTCCCGAGCGAGGTCGAGCAGGTAGCAGCTGCGCTCCAGGACGGGCGTCCGGTCGCCCGTGCGCAGAATCCAGTTGGGGTGTTCCCGATAGACCTGCGAGGAGGGATTGACGGCCTCCGGCTCCCACCAGAGTCCGAACTCCATGCCGTTTCCGCGCACGCGGTCGACGAGCGGTGTCAGGCCGTCCGGCCACGCCAAAGGGTCCGGGGTCCAGTCGCCTAGTCCATCGTCGAGGGAGACGCGGTTGGCGAACCACCCGTCGTCGAGTACGAAGCGTTCGGCGCCCAGCTCGGCTGAGAGGTCGGCCATCGCGGACAGCGTGTCGAGGTCGTGGTCGAGGTACACCGCCTCCCACGGGTTGAACATGACGGGTGTGGGCTGGCAGGGGTGTGCGGTGAGCGACCGGACGTACTGGTGCGTCGAGTCCGCCAGGCCGTCGAGGCCGTGTGCCGAAGCGGTCACGTGGACCCATGGCATCGCGTACGTCTCTCCTTCGGCGAGGACGGCCTCGCCCGGGTGCAGAAGTTCGCCCGCCCGGACCACGGTGGTACCGGAGCTGAGTCGCTCGACGGTGTACCGGTGGTTGCCGCTCCAGGCGAGGTGGACGCCGAGCACCTCACCGTCACGGTAGCCGAAGCCCGGTGTGCCGACCACGACCAGGCCGGTGCCGTCGAGGGCGCGCATACCGCGGCGGTGCTCCCGGACCCATTGGCCGTCCGCGACGGCCCGGCGCTGGGGCTGCCGCTCGCGGGCCCAGCGCCCGGTGAAGTCGAGGATCTCGCTCGCGCCGGTCGGCACGGGGACGACGATGTCGAGTGCGTCGAGCACATAGGCACCCTGACCGGTGTTGGTCACCAGGTGTCGGAGCCGAAGCCCTCCGCCTCGGACGGCTTCGGCCTCGAAGCGCAGGTCGAGGCCCGCCGCCTTGTCGGTTGCCTCGACCACTAGCGAACCGTCAGCGCCGCGCACCGACGCCGGACCGAATGCGGTGGACCAGTCGCTTCCGGGGCCTTCGGGGCCGACCCGGTGGCCGAGCAGGGCGGGGCGCCCGAGGTAGCCGCGCGAGTGCTCCGGCAGCAGGCCGACCGGTGAGCCGATCAGCCAGCAGTTCCAGGACGTGGTCTCGACGGAGGCGGCCGCCGTCAGCGCCCGGACGTCGGCAGCCTGCAGGTCCAGTCCCAGCCACCCGATGTCGGGCAGGCCATCGGCCCGCGGCAGCAGGACCATCGTCGTAGTCTCGGTCCCGGCCTGGCCGGAGACTGAGACGGGGTTGGTGGGCGCAGGTGCGACCACACGTCCTGGTTCGATCATTTTGGACCTCTTCGTTGTGGATGGAGCGTCAGGCAGGTATGGCGAGCAGGCGCGCCTCGAAGTCGTCGAGGGCCAGCCGGGCGGCGCCGAGCGCGACGGACTCGTCCCCGAGCAGGGACACGCGGAACTCCGGTGTGGCGAATGAGGTCGCGGCGAGGTGTCGTTCGAACGGCTCGGCCAGCACGTCCCCCGTACGGGACAGGCCGCCGCCGAGTACGACGAGGTCGGGATCGATGGCGTGGACCAGGGTCGAGGCTCCCAGGGCGAGGGCCTCGGCGACGCGGTCCACGGCACGCGCCGCGCTGCGGTCGCCGTTCGCCGCTGCGGCGAAGACGGCCCGCACCTGGTTGCCGGTGGACCGCTCGGTGGTCGAGTCCGCGAGTCTGTGGGCCTCGCGATCCAGTGCCTCCATCGCCTCCGGCCATCCCAGGAGCTTCATGGCGCCGACGTGTGCAGCGAGGCCGTGGCGTCCGGTGTGAATGCGCCCGTCGATGACGATCGCGGACCAGAGACGGCGACCGGCGTGCATGTAGACCAGGTCGCGGGCACCGACGGCAGCGCCCTGCCACCGCTCAGCCACCGCGGCGAGGTGAATGTCGTTGGCGACCAGGACGTCGCGCTCGAAGCACGACGAGATCTTCGCGACCACGTCGATCTCGTCGAAGCCCGGGAGCGAGTAGACGTCCAGATCCCTGCCTGCGCGCAGGGTGCGGATGTCCCTGACCACCGCGCCCGCGGTCACCGCGCCGGTGAGGCCGCAGGCCACCCCGCGGATATGGTCCCAGCTCGTCCCGGTCTGCCGGACAGCGGCCTTCATCAGGCGCGCGGCGATCCCGATGCGACCGGCCGGCCCGACGTCGGGGTCGACGCTGCGCCTGCGCACCGACAAGACGTTCCCGCGCAGGTCGCACAGGACCACGGCCACCTTGTGGGCGCCGATGTCGATGCCCACGACGGTGAAGTTCTCGGCGGCGACCTCGTAGTGCCGGGCGGGTCGGCCCGGGGTGCGCCCACCGTTGGCGGGCGCGGGAGCCTCCCGGATGAAGCCCTGTTCCAGCAGTGTCGCGAGTAGTTCCTCAGCCGTGGGGCGGGAGACGCCGACAGTCGAGCGTATGTCGCTGACCGTGAGCAGTTCGGCATCAAGGAATGCCTTCATCGCGGCGGCGAGGTTGAGCTTGCGCAGCAGGCCGGAGTCGCCCGACCGGGCAGTCGGGAGGGTGGTGTCGCGCTGATTCGCATGGATGTCTTGACGCACCTGACGACACTATCTAGATTGGCGGCCCAACAGCAATATTGCAAAGAACCCTACCTATATATTGGGCGACCCACTGCGGGTCCACAATTAGGAGGCCTCTCATGGGCAGAGCAGTAACCAGACGGACCGCGGTCGCGGCGGCGATCGGACTTGTCGCGCTGACCGGCTGCAGCGCAGGAGCCGGGAACACGGGAGGGAGCGCGGCGGGCGGCGACGTGACGCTAAGCCTGCTGACCTTCGAGACGCCCAACCTCACCGCCGCGTACTGGGACGACATCATCGCCAGGACCAGCGCCAAGGTCCCCGGCGTGAAGATCGAGAAGCTGGTGGCACCGAGCGCCGAGCAGCGCAACGAGTACGCGCGCCAGCTCGACTCGACCGGCTCGCTGCCCGACATCATGGTCGCGGTCGAGCCGGTCGGGATGGCGGAGGTCGGCAAGCTCGCGGAGTTCAGCAAGGACGAACTGCCGGAGTGGACCGCCCCGACCGCGAACAGCTTCAACGGCAAGATCTACCAGCTGCCCACCAACACCCTGATCTGGCAGGTCTACTACCAGAAGGCGGCCTTCGCGAAGGCCGGCATCACCTCGGCCCCGGCCACCTGGGACGACCTGCAGGCCGCGGTCGGCAAGCTGAAGGCTGTGGGGATCACCCCGTTCGTCATCGGCGGCGGAGCCCCGGACGGCCTCGGTCCACGGTGGACCTTCTCCCAGCTGGTGGCCACCGAGGTCTACGCCAAGGACCCGCAGTGGCTGGAAAAGCTGGTCGCGGGCAAGACCGACTTCTCCGACCCGCTGTTCGTTGCGGCGGCCACCAAGATGAAGGAGCTGGCCGGCAAGGAGAACGTCGACAACCTCTCGGCCACCTACGCCGAGGCGCAGGGCGCCTTCCTCGCGGGCAAGGGCGCGATGTACCCGATGGGATCGTGGTTCTCCGCGTCCCCGGACAAGGCGCAGCAGGAACAGGTCGGCGTCTTCACGATGCCGACGAAGGACGGCTCGCTGATCGTGCCCGCCTACACCGGTGGTGGTCTCTCGGTGAGTGCCAAGGCTGATGATGTCGTGAAGGCCAAGAAGTGGGCCGTCGAGTTCTCCAAACTGAACGCCGACGGCGGGGCGCGACACGACGGCCTGTTCGTCTCGCTCAAGGGCTACAAGCCGCCGACCGACCTGCCGCCGCTCTACAACGCCGGCCTGGGCCTGTACGAGAAGGGTCAGTCGAGTGGGAAGGTGACCCCGAACTTCGGCAACGAGGGCGGCATCCCGGCTCTGCCATCGGGTTTCATGCCCCAGGTGGACGCTGGGCTGATCGATCTGCTCAACGGCCGCTCGGACGTCGCCAAGTTCGTCGACACCCTGAACGCGAAGTTCAAGGAGCTGTCAAGGTGACGCACCCCCCGCGCTCCCGGGCGGGTACCCGTTGCGTCGAGGGCAACCCGTCGAAGCCCACGTCGTCCCCGTCCGGGCGAGCGGGGACGCGCAGGCCCCGCATTTGGACGTGGTCTGCGGCGGGATCCTTCGCCGTCTTCGTCGTGCCAACCCTCGCGATCTTCACCGCGATGGTCCTGGCACCCATCCTGTGGACCCTCTACATCGGACTGACGGACGAGCGCGCGAGCCGCAGGGATACCTCGCTCGTCGGCCTGGACAACTACACCTACCTCCTCCAGAACGAGGGCTTCCGGCACTCCCTGTGGAACACCGTCGTCATCACGGTGATCGTCGTGGCGCTGACGAACGTGTTGGGACTCGGCATCGCCCTGATGCTTCGCAAGCGGGGCTGGCTCTACAGCCTGCTGCGCGGCCTCTACTTCACGCCGGTGATCCTCTCCGCTGTTGTGGTGTCGGTGATCGGGCGCTCCATCCTGGCCGACAAGGGCCTGCTGAACAGCACGCTGGTCTCGCTGGGAGTGCAGAACCCACCCGGCTGGCTCACCGACCCGTCCTACGCCATCTACTCCGTCGCCGGAATCATGGTCTGGCAGATGCTCGGCTTCGCCGTGGTCGTCTACCTGGCCGGCATCTCGGGCATCCCCGTCGAGCTCGAGGAAGCTGCGAGCCTGGACGGCGCGGGCCCCTGGCAGCAGTTCCGCGCGATCACCTGGCCGATGGTCGCGCCCGCACTGACGATCAACACCGTGATGCTGATGATCAGCTCGTTCAAGGTCTACGACCAGATCGCCGTGCTGACCAACGGCGGCCCCGGAACCGACGGCACGGCCACTGTCGCCTTCGACGTCGTCCGCACCGCCTTCTTGGAGCAGCGCCCCGGGGTGGCGTCGGCGATGGCCGGGATCATGCTCCTCGTCGTCGCGGCGGCGAGCGTGACCACGTTGAAGCTCCTGCAACGACGAGAGGTGAACCTGTGAGTTCACGAGCGCCGTGGGCGCGCCCGTTGGCGGCTACGGGTGTGGCGGCCGTATTCTCCCTACCGCTCTATGTGGCACTGGTCAACGTCTTCAAGCCCAGCTCCGACATCGTCGCATCCCCGCTGGCGCTACCCACGCAGCCGAACCTGGACAATGTCGAGCGCGTGCTGTCCCGGCCGGACGGGCTGTACTGGTACGGCCTCATCAACTCGGTCACACTCACGGCAGCGTCGATCCTCATCACCACCGTGCTGGCCGCAATGTCCGCGTACTACCTCGTGCGGTCGGATCACTGGTGGAGCCGCGGCGTCCTCAGCGTCATGCTGACCGGCCTGATGATCCCCGCCGCAGTGATCATGCTTCCGATCACGCGGATCCTCGACGGCATCGGCCTGCTGCACACCATGCCGGGCGCCGTCCTGGTCAACGTCGGGTACTACCTGCCGTTCGCCGTGTTCGTCTTCATGGGCTTCATCCGGTCCATCCCCCGCGAGCTGGAGGAAGCCGCCGCGATGGACGGAGCCGGCCGCTTCCGGACGTTCTGGCAGATCGTCTTCCCGCTACTGCGCCCCGCGTCGGCCAGCGTGCTGATCTTCCTCGGTGTGTGGGTGTGGAACGACTTCCTCACCCCGCTGCTCGTGCTCGGCCCGGGCGCCGGCAACACGGTCACGGTCGGCGTCTTCCGGTCGATCGGCCCGTACCAGCAGGACTTCGGTGCCGTTTTCGCGTTCATGCTCCTCGCGACACTGCCGGTCCTGGTGTTCTACCTCGCATTCCAAAAACACTTTGTCCAAGGCCTCACCGGTGGTGCCACCAAGGGCTGAGCGCTCGAAACATAGGGCATCCCCCCTTGGCTGCCCCGTACCGCACGATCCGCCCCATCGGTGCCGCCTAGACCCAATACCACTGACTTTGCGACCTTCCAGAGTCTTTTGGCCCCATCATCACCGCAGGTCAACGGCTTGTTGGTGCTGTTAGTCAGTGGCATTGCGCCTAGACCACCGGAGACAGCCGCCCCAGGCGGACAGTGCCATGAAGGCCACCGTTCACTGCTCTGTCGAGAGTCCTGGTCCTGGCCGAGAGGTCGCCCATCTAAGCCCGCTGTCGCCGCTGCAAATCCAGCTCACGCTGAGGATCGTCGCGATCGACAGCGTCCCAAGGATCTCGCCGCAGTCAAGGACGACACGGTGGCCGCGAGTCGCGCCAAGGCCCGGCGCAGATCGGCAGCTGGGCGTCGGCCGTGTCGCAGACCAATCAAGGCACAGTGCGCGATATGGGTGCGATCGCAGACTCACGCTCTTCCTTCGTGGCCGGAGACCGACACCCACGACACCGAAAAGAAGGCGAAGACGGAACACCTCAGGGCGCTTCACGAACGACATCCTTCTTTTAGCCAACCACAGTCCCACTACCGAGAACGGGCCTCACCAGATGACCACCATCACGACCGCCGCAGCACTGCTCGCTGACATCGCGGTGGAGGCGGACCGCACGGACGCGGTCCAGGCGTTCGTCAAGCAGGAGACGATCCTGGTCGAGATCGTGACCACGGACGGGCTGCGGGGAACCGGCTACTCCTACACCATCGGGACCGGCGGAAGCTCCGTCCTGGCCCTGCTGAACGACCACCTGCTCCCCCTCCTCGTCGGTGAGGATGCGCGCAACGTCGAGGCGTTGTGGCAGCGGCTGTTCTCCGCCACCAGGGCGACGACCACCGGTGCCATCACCTCCTTGGCGCTCGCGGCCGTCGACACGGCCCTGTGGGACCTGCGCTGCAGACGCGCCGGTGAGCCGCTGTGGCGCCTGGCGGGCGGCTACCGCCGCCAGGTCCCCGTCTACGACACGGAGGGCGGCTGGCTCCACCTCACCACCGACGACCTGGTGAAGTCGGCTCTGGCGGCCCAGAAGGCGGGCTGGGCCGGAGTGAAGATCAAGGTCGGCAAGCCCAACCCCGCCGAGGACGCCGAGCGGCTGCGGGCCGTGCGCGAGGCCGTCGGAGCGTCGCTGCACATCATGACCGACGCCAACCAGTCCCAGAGCGCCTCCTCGGCTCTGCGTCTCGCACGCGCCCTGGAGCCCTACGACCCGTACTGGCTGGAGGAGCCACTTCCGGCCGACGACCTCAGCGGCCACGCACGACTCGCGACCGCGACATGCATCCCGATCGCGGTCGGCGAGTCCATGTACTCGCTCACGCAATTCCGCACCTACCTGGAGAGCGGCGCCGCGTCCGTCGTGCAGGTGGACGCCGCCCGTGTCGGCGGCATCACCCCGTGGCTCAAGGTCGCCCACCTGGCCGAGAGCCACAACGTCCAGGTCTGCCCGCACTTCCTGATGGAATTGCACGTCAGTCTCGCCGCCGCCGTCCCCAACGGGGCGTTCGTCGAGTACATCCCCCAACTGCGGGCCGTCACCCGCACCGAACTGGCCGTCCACCACGGCATGGCCGTGGCCCCCGACACCCCCGGCATCGGCATCGACTGGGACATGGACGCCATCGACAACCGGAGGGTCGCATGACACCCCCCACCGCACCACCCGGCACCACGAGGGCCGACGCGTGACGCGCCGTGTCGTGCAGGTGATCCGGCTCCGGCCCGGGAAGGCGGACGACTACCGGGCGCTGCACCGCGCCGTCCCGCAGCCCGTGCTGGACCGGTTGCGGGCCTGCCACATCAGCAACTACTCGATCCACCTGTGCGGGGACCTGCTGATCGGCTGCTTCGACTACCGGGGGGACGACTTCGACGCGGACATGCTCCGCATGGCCGAGGACGAGGCGACGCAGGCATGGTGGCGCCTCACGGCCCCTTGCCAGGAATCCGTGGCGGACGCCGCACCCGGGCAGTGGTGGGCACCGACGGAGCAACTGTTCCTCATGGAATGACCCCGGCCCCGCCACACGCCTCAACCGACCCTCACCTGTGAAAGGAGAACCCGTTGCCCCGGGACACCGCCCGCGTCGTCGCGCTGGACACCTTCGACATCCGTTTCCCCACCTCGGGCGAGCTCGACGGCTCGGACGCGATGAACCCCGACCCCGACTACTCCGCCGCCTACCTCGTCCTGCGCACGGACGCCGGCGACGGGCTGGAAGGCCACGGCTTCACCTTCACCATCGGCCGCGGCAACGAGGTCCAGGTCGCGGCGCTCGACGCGCTGCGCCACCACGTGGTCGGCCGACCCGT